>JAKPEE010000095.1 GCA_029552125.1 Bacillota bacterium
TGAGGGCCACTATGCCGGCCTTATATGGGCCCTTCGCCGGCAGGCCTTGGATCAAATATGTGCTTAAAGAAATCGCCTCAGTGCAATGGCCGGCTTAAAAAAATGCGGGAGTTTCACCTACTAAGTCTTGACACAGTCATAAACAGGCTGCTCGTATTCAGACGATGCCGGATATTATATAATAGACTGGAGCGGCAGCATCGGAACCGGGGAAATCTATTGCCGCAACATGGAGTGGATTTATGGCTCGGGTAAAATATGACTATTGCGTGGGTACGGCAGACCCAAAGTTTAAGCGGCAGCTAACCGCCATGCTTTCCACAGCCGGCTTTTACGCCATCGGCTCGGCGACAAGTATCCCTGAGCTGCTGCGCAAACTGCGCGCCATTCAGCCCTGGCTGGTGGTGGTGGATATAAACCTGCCGCCGGGCAACCTGGAACAACTGGCTTCCATTATTGAAGATGACGGCCTGGCGGCGGCCATCTACCTGGGCACGCCCAGCCCCGGGTTAAGGCGCTTTCCGCACCTGCCCTGGCCCGTGGAAGAACGGGTCTTAACCGCCGTAGCCCAAACAGTATGCCTTGAGTTTTCGCGCAAGAAAAAGCTGCGGCAGGATCTGGATAAACTCAAGCAGCAAATGCGCGAACGCCGCGAAATAGAAAAAGCAAAGCTGGTGATCATGCAAAAAAGCGGCGCCGATGAAGAAGAAGCTTACCGTTTAATACGCAGCCGCAGCATGAGGCAGCGCATACCCCTGATCGAAGCGGCGCGGCAGGTGCTGGAAGAGAATACAGGGAAATAATACCCCCCCCTTTCTAAAGGGGGGGCAGGGGGGATTACCCAAAACGTGTTTACAGGCCCTTTTGTTTTAGCGCCGCGCCGATGAAGCCGCGGAAAAGCGGGTGCGGCCTTTGCGGGCGCGATTTGAATTCCGGGTGAAACTGCACGGCAACAAACCAGGGGTGGTTTGGCAATTCAATCATTTCTACCAGATTATTTTCTTCGTTTATACCGCTGAAAACCATACCCTGTGCTTCCATGTCCTTAAGATATCTGTTGTTAAATTCATAACGGTGGCGGTGGCGCTCGGTGATCTGCCGGGTGCCGTATTCGCTTTCCGCAATGGTTCCCTTTTGAATCGTGCACGGATATGCGCCCAGGCGCAGGGTGCCGCCCAGGCGGGTATTTTCTTTTTGCCCCGGCAGATAGTCGATTACCGGCCCGCCGGTATCAGGGTTAAATTCGGTGCTGTGCGCGTCTTTGATGCCCATAACATTGCGGGCAAACTCGATGACTGCGCATTGCATGCCCAGGCAGAGGCCGAGAAAGGGAATTTTATGTTCACGGGCATACCTGATAGCGTTAATTTTGCCTTCAATGCCCCGGTCCCCAAAACCTCCCGGAACAAGGATCCCGTCCAGGCCGTTTAAGGCTACCGCCGGGTCTTCTTTCTCCAGGTCTTCGGCATGAATCAGCTTCACCCGGACAGCAGCATCATGATGCAGGCCGGCATGAAAGAGGGCTTCGTTAATACTGATGTAAGCGTCCCGCAAGGAAATATACTTGCCCACCAGGCCGATCGTTACTTCATGCTTCAGGTTGCGGGAGCGTTCAACAAATTCCCGCCAGGATGACATATCCGGCTGCCCGCACTGCAGTTGCAGCTTTTCAATAACCATGCGATCAAGGCCCTGTTCCTGCAGCAGCAGCGGCACCTCGTAGATAATATCGGTGCTTATATTTTCCACCACTTCATGGGGTTTAATATTACAGAAAAGAGCAATTTTTTCCTTCAGTTCGTCTGCCAGGGGATACTCGGTCCGGCAGACAATTATATCCGGCTGAATACCGATGCTCCGCAGCTCTTTGACGCTGTGCTGCGTGGGCTTGGTTTTGAGTTCTCCCGACATGGGCAAATAAGGAACCAGGGTGACATGAATAAAGATCACATTATTAAACCCAAGGTCGTAGCGCAGCTGCCGGATTGCCTCCAGGAAAGGCAGGCTTTCAATGTCGCCCACAGTGCCGCCAATTTCGGTGATCACCACGTCTACATCTCTGTGCCGGGCAATTTTCTGGACACGCTCCTTGATTTCATCGGTAATATGCGGAATTACCTGGACGGTCTTGCCCTGGTAGAGGCCGTCGCGTTCCCGCTGAATGACGGACCAGTAAATCCGCCCGGTGGTAACGTTATTGTCCCGGGTCAGGCTCTCATCGATAAAACGCTCGTAATGTCCTAAATCGAGATCTGTTTCCGCTCCATCATCGGTCACAAATATTTCTCCATGCTGGTAAGGGCTCATCGTCCCGGGGTCATAGTTTAAATAGGGGTCAAACTTTTGAATGGTCAGCTTTAACCCCCTGTTTTTTAACAAGCACCCCAGGGAGGCGGCAGTGATCCCTTTCCCCAAAGAAGATACCACTCCACCGGTGATAAAAATAAATTTAGTCATAAGAGCCTCTCCTCTAGCTATAATTCGACAGCTGCCTGCCATACTATTTTATTGTATCTAAACAGCAATCAAAGGACAACCGCTTTCCGTCAAAAAACGTATCCGGTAGGGTGAAAATATTTTAAAAGAGGCCGGAGCGGGAAGTCAGAATGTAGAATTTCGGTAGTGGGAACAAAAGCAGCCTGGGCCCGGCAGCAAGAAAGCTAAATGAAATACTCCACAGTTGCTTCGGGGTAAAGGTGCCCTACGATGTCTAATAAAAAATCTTTAGCTTCTTTTATTAGCTCCGGAGGGTACAGATATTTGCCGTAACCGAACTGGCCGTAGCGAAACTGTCTTTTCTCTGTATCCATGTCCAGGCCGGATTCCGGAAAAATTTCTTCTATATTGCTGCGGGCCCGCAGGGTGAAACGGTGCGTAATAAACTCAAAAGTCAGCCCGGGAAGGGGCGCAGGCAGATGCTCCTGCAGCAGTTCAAAAAGCCGGCGGTAGTGCTCCTGCCAGCCACTTTCCAAAAAAACGGGAGCAACGATGAACCCGGCAGGATAGCCGGAGGCAATTACTTTTTGCGCCGCTTTCAGGCGCGCTGACAGCCGCGGCGTCTTAAATTCAAAGCGTTCGATGATTTCCGGCGCATTGATGCTGAAGCGAATCCGGGTATGGCCGCGGTGGCTTAGCTGCAGCAGCGGCTCCACATTGGTAAACTTGGTCACAAAGCGAAAACGGCCTCGCTCTGTGCCGGCAAAATAGTTTATCGCTGCAGAAAGCCCTCCGGTAAAAGGCTCGATGAACAGGGGGTCGGACACAGCGGCCCCCTCAAAGAGGGTTGCCTCCGGCTCCCTTTCCCGGATATAGCGGCCGGCCCGATCGAAAATCTCCTCCAGATTAACATAGGCGCGCAGGTAAGGTTTCCGGCCCAGGGTAGTATGCAGGTAGCAGTAGCGGCACTGGCCCGGACAACCTGTGGCCAGGGGCAACTGGTAATGGGCAGACGGCTTGCAGCTCTGAAAAGCGGTGCTGCGCCGCACGGCCAGCACCAGGGTCCGCTTCGCCGCGGCAAAACCCTCGCGGGCTGTCCGGCCCGGTATACCGGTGACGCGGTTGTGTGAAGAAGTCATTTTAAGGGGCAAACCTTTTTCCTTAAACAGTTCATAGAGCGCTTTCCCCCGGGGATAATCTAAAGCGCCGGGCTCAAAGTAGACCCTTTCCGGCCAGAAAGGGTACTTCTGGGCGGTCTCATCTCCGGCCTGTTGGCGGCCAAGGATCTTCGGCATCTTTTTCCTCCTTGCTGTCAGGTGCGCAGGCGGCGCAGCATGGCCATTTTCTCGCGAATCAAGGCCGCCCAGTGCGCGCCCTCCACCAAGGTACGGTGCCAGGCCAGGCGCAGGCTTTCCCGAAAGAGAGGCCAGGCACGCCGCACCATGCGGCCAAGCCCACTGGCAGTATGTTCCAGCCTTTCCCGCCCTTTTAGCAGCCGGTGCCGCAGGAATGCGGGCAGTTCCCGGCTTTCCTGTAACAGCAGGGTCCAGGAGCGCCGCCAGCGCCAGGGAAGCTCCCGGATCCATATCTTTATACGCCCGGCAGCCCGGCGGCCCCATTTTTGCGCCGCTGCCTTGGCCCAACCGGGAGCAGCGCTTGCTTCCTGCCGCAATCTATGCCAGTTATAGATTAGATTTTCAGGGAAATCAGCCCAGCTATTCCTGGCCAGGGTGGGAAAATTAAGGACAAACTGCTTGAAACGCCCCGGCAATAGGGCCAGGCGCTGCGGTGCGCGCTCCCACCAGGATAATAAGTCTTCCAGGGCCCCGGGGTTATTGAGAAAATAAAACCCCAGGGCTGCCCCCAGGGAGGTTAAAAGCAGGCCCAGAACCGTGCCGGAGATGGCGTTGAGAATGCCGCCGGCATCACGGTACAGGGCCGGCGGGCGGCCGTCCTCCCGGCCGGGCTCTGCCGCTCCTGCCCCGTTGTCCAGGTAAGAGGGACCGTAAAAATAATAAGCCACCACGTCGCCAAAAAGAGAGATGCCGTGCATGGCTGCTTCCTTGGAATTGGTATGGGCGCCCACTTCCAGAAGCAGGTTTAAGGGCGAGAGATCCTGGTTATAGCCGCCCCAGATTAAAAAGACACCGCGCACCAGCCCCGGGTAGATCCGGTCGGCACAGCCCTTTAAGTCAAAGGCGTATTCTTTATTGGCTGCGGCCCCGGGATGGCTCAGCCCAACCACGATCTGAATCCGGGTTACCATCTCTCCGTCCACTTCTACAGCATAAGCATCCCATGGGGCCGCATCGCGGTGGACGTCGAAGATGGCATCAGGGCGCTTTTTCAGAAGTTGCTGGGCAGTTACCCGGGAGCGCCGGTAGGCGCCCCGGTCATGGGGCAGGTGCAAGCGTTCCGAATGATACACTTCGATGCCCTTTTGTGTTAGCGATTCTTTAAAGGCGACGCCGACATCATGTATCCCGCCCCGCCCGTAAATGCTGTCAGTGCCGTCACTGGGCACATATGATTCGGCATTGTGGCTGTGATAAATAGCGATACTATAAGCCGGCTTTTGAACCGGTAGAGCAGGGGTCAAATTGCCGGAGCTGTTTTCACCGCCGGGCAGCTCCAGCTCTATCTTTTCCTTAAACCTGGCCCGGGCCAGGTACCCCTCCACGGCATAGACCTCGTAAAGGCGGTTGTCCTCCGCCAGATAACAATCACCGGGCTTTAACCGGCGGCCGGTAGTGACAATGCAGTAGCCATCCTCGTCCACCAGGCGGTAATAGAGGTTTTCCTGGCGCTCCTGCTCCAGCAGTTCGTCCAGGATCTCTTCATCCAGGGCCTGGCGGAAAAGATTTAAGGAAAAAGGGCCCAGCCAGTAAAAGATTACCGCCAGGGCGCAAAATAAAGCCACATAAACACGGCGGTTCTGCCAGCGCACTAGACTTCACCCACTGTAAAACAGATTTATTCCCCTGTCCGGGGGCCGCCGCCGACCCGTTCGCGAACCTCGCCGATTAGCTCCGCCAGCATCACGGCGATGACCCCGGCAATGAGGGCTACATCAAAAACACCGGCGCCTCCCAGGATGATCGGGATATTACGAAAGCCGCGCAGCATATTTTCAATCCAGGCGCTCAAATCGAGCAGCAACACGGCCCCTACACCACCGATAAACGAGGCCCGCCGCGACCGGCCCAGCAGGTAGGCGATTAAGCCGGCCGCCGCAGCAGGCAGGTATAGAGGATCCAGCTCGTAACCCGGGGCGCCGGGATTGACCGGGAGGAGCCGGTCCAGGCTCCACACCAGGGCTGCGGCGATAATGGCGGTGGCCGGCCCGCGGATTTTTTGCTCCAGTTCCGGAGCTTTAATGACCAGGTAGACACAGATACCCAGGGGGATGACCATACCGCCAAGATTTACGGCCAGGCCGCCGCCCAGGGGAATGGAAGGCAGATAGCCTCCCACGTACATCAGTCCTACCAGGAGCAAAGCTGTTTTTTTGTCCATGTGCAGGCGATTGAGGGCCCGGTGCAGCAGATATAAAAAAATAATGGCCGTAACCACAACAATAAGCATCATACCGGGGGCTCTGGCGTACACAGGAAAGCCACCTTGTTTGCATATTTTTACTGCGACATCTTATTTTTTCCCGGATCGGAGGAAATATGCAGGGAAGGTAATTTAAAAGGATTCCTCAATTATTTGACGAATGATTAGACCATCAGATTTCCATGGCGATCTGCGGAGGAGCAGTTTGGCCGGGGTATTAAAGAGGATTACCCTCAGACAGGGGGAGGATAGGCACGGGCAACACATTCGGGCGGTGGATAACCGATGAACACGGCCTACCGGCTTTTGCGTACAGCGCGAATCCGCATCTCGATCCTTCCTGCCGGACTTTTACCACGTATGGCTCCTCGACCGACCATTTCCACCAGTTTGGCAATACCCGCTGGACCGTAACCGCCCACAACGGCGGATATGTGCAGGTGCTGGACCTGGAACAGGGCTTCCTTATGCTGACCCGGAACGAAACGCCGGCCGATCCCTTTAGCGGAGCCGGAGCCGCCTTCCTGCTTACAGACAACTCCGTATACAGCGATCTGGATAGCGCCGCTTTTCCACCGGACCCGGCACGGAAAGAGCCGCGGCTTATCTTCGGGGCAAACTATTTTGAAAAGCGGACCAGGGCAGGCGGCCTTGAGCTGATCCACCGTATTACCGCGCCCCACAACGACAGCCCCACCCTGGTCTCCCGGATCACGGTCACCAATATCACCGATAAGCCTGTTTGCATTACAGCGGTGGACTACTGGGCCATCGCTCCATATTTCATTAATAAATCAAGCGTGGTTACATGGCGGGGCCGGCGCTGTTTCGGGGTTTCTCCCACCCTGGACCTGGCTGGAAAGGTTCTGGCCACGGCCCAAAGGTTCCTGAGAACAGACACGGATGCTTCCCGCCGCCGCCTGGCCCGGAAGTTCCGCTGCATTCCCGTCCGGGGCGAAAACGGAGCCTGGATCGGCTTTCGCCTGTCCGGGGCGGATTGCAAGTCGCCCGCGAGGCCCTTTACCCCGGCGCCCTTGCCTCCGGAATTTAAGACTGTATTCCTGGCGCCCCTCAATTTTAGGGGGGAGTGCAGGGGTTTCCATCGTTGTTTGAACGGCGCCTCACCCGGAAGTGCGCCCGCCGCCGCGGCAAAGCCGGCAGGCGCGGCGGATCCCTTGCAGCCAGGCCGGGGCCAAACCGCTTCTGATCGCGCCCTCTGGTGGGGCCGGCCGTTGCAGCTGCCCCCGGGTGGTTCCGAAACACTGCTCTGCCTGTTCGGCTACGCCCGGGAGGCGGAGATCGACAGCCTGGTCTTGGAAGCGCGGCACCTGGCCGGAGACCGCTGGCAAAGCTTCGAAAAAACAAATGCGAACCGCTGGAAAGTGAACCTGATCAAATTGCAGGCACCGGCAGAGCCATGGGTTGAACGGGAATCACGCTGGCACAGCAGCGCGGTCCTGGGTGGGTGCGCTTACGACGCCCTCTTTAAAACCCACCGGCTTCCCCAGGGCAGCGTCTATCTCTTCGGCCACGGTCTGGACGGCGCCATCCGTGACTATGCTCTGTTTCTTCCCGCTTTAACCGCCCTGGACCCGGCCCTGGGCCGGGAATTTCTACGCTACATCCTGTCACTGATGGAGCCGGACGGCGCCCTGCCGTACGCGCTGCACGGCTGCGGCGCCACGGCATCCACGATCCACGGGAAGGCTTCGGACCTGCACCTTTCCCTTCTCTGGGCGGTCGCGGAATACATTTATATGACCCGTGACTTCGCTTTCCTGGAGGAAGAGCTCCCCTACTACCCGTCCCGCGGGCGCATTTCCGCCGCCCCCGGTCCGGCATTGGAGCGCGTGGCACAAGCCATCGAGTGGATCCTCTCGCCCCGGTTGGGCTTCGGACCCCACGGTATGCTAAAAGTGAACGACGGCGACTGGTCTGACGGGATCACCTTCCTGGTTAAAAAACGCGGCCGTTTTGTGCGGCGGGGGGAGTCGGCTTACAACACCGCCATGGCCCTCTATGTCCTGCCGAAACTGCTCCCCCTGCTGGAGGAAAAGCTGCCCCGCCTGGCCCCGGCTGTAATCTCGGCCATAAACCGGATGGAGCCGGCCATGGCGGAAGCCTGGAACGGACGCTGGTTTTACCGGGGATACGACGGCGGGGGCCGCCCGGTGGGAGACAAGGAGCTGTTTCTGGATCACCACACCTGGTGCCTGCTTTCAGGGCGGATGCCCCGGGAGCGCCGGGAAACGCTGCTCAGGTATATTGATCTGCTGCTGGACGGGCCCTCCCCGGCGGGACAGCTAATCCTTTACCCGCCGCTTCCCGCCAGGTGGTCCCTTTTCCCCCCGGGCTGGGACGTAAACGGCGGCGTATGGCATGCCGTAAACAACCTTCTCACCTGGGCCTGCGCCCGCTATGACGGCGAACGGGCCTGGCGCTATGCCCGCAAAAATTCCCTGGCGGCCCGGGAGCAGGCCTACCCGTCCCTCTGGTACGGCATCTGGACCGGCCCCGATTCGTATAACGCCCATTATGCCGACCGGCCCGGCGAGGCGTTTTATCACCTGCCCACGCCCATGTGCGACTACCCCGCCGGGAATATGAACCTGCACGCCGGGGCACTCATGGCCATGCTGCGCCTCACCGGGCTCGAGGCCGGCTATGACGGATTTGAAATCCATACAGCGGCGTTGTGCCGTACTATGACCTTGGACAGCCCTCTCTATAAATTTAGCTATAGGGCCGAATCGGGGGCGCTCTCTTTGACTTACCGCTCTGTTTATGCTTCCGCCGCTCCCCTGTCGCTCATATTCAGCGGGCCCCGGGCGCACCGGGTGCGGGTGGAGAGGGTCGAGGGGGCGCAAATGCGGCGCCTTCCGGCGGCAGCGGCCGCTGCCTGCCCCGGTTTTGAGCCGGGTTTTCTGCTGGAGCAAATTTCTCCGCGGGGGTTCACGGCGCAATTTTACCTGGAGTAACATTTTTTTTAAATTAGGAGGTCATTATGACAGAGCTTTCTCCGATCACCCTGAAAGAAAAGCTGGCTTACGGCTCGGGTAATTTTGGGGTCAATATTGCCTATGCCACGATTAATCTTTACTTTGTCTTCTTCCTCACGGATGTGGCCGGCCTGCCGGTAATCTGGGCGGGGCATATCTTCTTGATCGCCCGCGTCTGGGACGCGGTGACCGACTACTTTGTGGGGCTGCTCTCTGACCGGACCAGAACCCGCTACGGCCGGAGAAGGCCGTACCTGCTGTGCGGCAGCATCCCGCTGGGGCTGGTGTTTGCGCTGATCTGGATAGTCCCCGGCTGGTCCCCGGCGCTGCTTTTTGTCTACTATACCGGGATCATGCTCTTGTTCAACACTCTTTACACCATCGTGGCCATCCCGTATAACGCCCTGCTGCCCGATCTGTCGCAGGATTATAACGAACGCACCGCTATCGCCGCTTTCAGCAACGTGGGAGGTTTTATGGGTACTCTTTTTGCGGCGGCGGCCGCGATGCTCATCGTTGATCTAATCTTTCCCGGCAAGAGCCGCTACCTGGACAGTTTTCCGGTGATGGGGGCGGTATTCGGCCTGGCCATCGCTGTCCTGATGCTGGTTACCTTTGGGGGGACGCGGGAACGGGTCAACCCGCCGGCCGAAAAACCGGAGGGCTTTTTCAAAAACCTGCATTCAATAATAAAGATTAGAGAATTCCGGTATATGCTGGGACTGTTTATCTCAGTCATGGCCGGTATTGATTTATTCATGGTCATGGTGATCTACTTGCTCAAATATGTTGCCGGAGTAGCGGAGGAAGACACCTACATCCTTATGGCCATCCCCCTGGTAGCCGCAGCTGCAGCCACGCCTCTGTGGGTGAAAATAAGCGAACGGTGGGGCAAGCGGAAGGTATTTATGGCCGCAGCCGCCGGTATGGCCCCGGTTTTCCTCTGTCTCCTCATTATCCCGGAGCGGAATATTCCCTGGATTGTCCTGCTGTCCGTGGTGCTGGGCGGCGGCATCTCCGCCCTGATGCTCCTGCCTTACTCCATGATCCCGGATGTGGTGGAAGTTGATGAATTAGCCAGCGGCAGGAGAAGAGAAGGCTCTTTCTACGGCTTTATTATCTTCGCTTATAAAGCTGCCTCCGCCGCGGCCGTGAATATGGGGGCACTTGCGCTCGGCCTCTTCGGGTATGTCGAATCGATGGGGGGCGCGGAGTTTATCGGACAGCCGCCCCGGGTGATTACGGGTATCCGCCTTATTACCGGCATCGGCCCGGCAGTCTTACTGGTCCTGGCCGCCCTTTTTGCCCGGGCCCTTGATCTGGATCAAGAACGTTTTGAGAGAATTAAAACGGACCTGGCAGCCAGAAGCGGCAGGAATAGTAGTCAGTAGAAATGATATTCCGGGGTGAGTAATGAAAGGAATACAGGAGACAGGAGAAAAAGGGATCTAAACCCCAAAGCTCCTGTCCCCTGTCTACTGGCTTAGTCTACTGTTTTATCAGCAACTGCTGCAGTTGGTGCTCCTTCACCCGCCGCAACCTCCTGACGAAGCAGCGCCATTGCCGCTGCCTCTGCCAGTGCGGAAGGTCGAAAGAATTCTATGCGCTTCGCCGCCGCAACGCGGACACTTAATGATCTTCACGCTGCTGCTGCATAGCTCTTCACTTTTATGGCCGCAGCCTGTGCAACAAAATTCATAAAGGGGCACTAGTTCCACCTCCTCTAAGCGCTTCACCGGCACGACATATTATGGCCAGGCAATCCTGCTGCCGGGAGACGGCCGGCAAGCGGCTGTCCGCCCGGTACGCTTCGCTGGTAGGGGAGCCCGGTTAAAGGGTGGCCAGATCCCGCCTGTCAAGCTGAACAAACCTGGTAGTCAGAATCCCATCCAGCATTTCCAGCTCCTTGACCAGGCCGGGACCGATCGGTTCGTCCACCTGCAAGACCATCACCGCTTCACCGCCAATGGATTGGCGCCCCACTTGCATGCCGGCAATATTGATGTTGTTGGCGCCCAAAAAAGTGCCGACCCGGCCAATGACCCCCGGCTTATCAATATAAGTGCAGACGAGCATATATGTCGAAGGGATTACCTCGATGCGGTAGTTGCCGATACGGACAATGCGTATATCCGATTTATTAAACAGGGTTCCGCCCAGCGTGTGCACGGTGCCTGCAGATTTAACTGTTAACACGGCCATGTTGGTGAAATTCTCCAAATTGGCGTTAACGGTTTCCCGCACCTTGATGCCGCGGCTGCGGGCGATCAGGGGCGCATTAACGTAGTTTACCTGCTCGCCCAGGATATACGATAGAATGCTCATGAGGCAGGCCCTGGTGAGGTGATTAACCGGTATAGCGGCCATGGTGCCGGCATATTCCAGCTCCACCTCTTCAATTTGCCCGCCGAAAAGCTGGATATAAAAGCTGCCTAACAGTTTCATTAAAGGCAAAAAAGGCTTGACTTTAGCCATTACTTCCGGGAGCATAGCCGGCAGATTAACTGCAGAGATTACCGGTTCGCCCTGCAGCGCCAGGGAAACCTGTTCCGCCACCTGGACAGCCACGTTAACCTGTGCTTCCCGGGTGGAGGCGCCCAGATGGGGGGTGACAATGACATTGGGCAGGCCGAGCAGCGGACTATCCAGGGGAGGCTCTTTTTCAAACACGTCCAGGGCTGCCCCCGCTACTTTTCCCGATTGAAGGGCCTCATAAAGGGCTTTTTCGTCGATCAGCCCGCCCCGGGCGCAATTGATAATCCGCACGCCCTGCTTCATGGCCGCCAGTTCGGCTTCCCCGATTAAATGATAGGTTGATTTGTTACAGGGAAGGTGAAGGGTAATAAAGTCAGCATTTCTCAAAAGCTCGTCCAGGGGAAGCAAAGTCACGCCCAGTTTCTCCGCCTGCTCCGGGACAATATAGGGGTCGTATGCCAGAATAGACATGCCCATGGCTCGGGCGCGCCTGGCTACCTCGGAGCCGATGCGTCCCAGCCCGATGATGCCGAGCACCTTTTGATGCAGCTCCACGCCCATAAAGCGGCCCCGTTCCCAGCGCCCGCCTTTCAGGGCGCAATGTGCTTCCGGAATATTGCGGGCCAAAGTAGCCAGCATGGCCACGGCATGTTCGGCGGCGGAGATGGTGTTGCCTTCCGGAGCGTTAATCACGATTACCCCCCGCTCGGTAGCGTGGTCAACATCAATATTGTCAACCCCCACTCCGGCCCTGCCGATGACTTTCAACTTTTTGCCGGCATCAATTACAGCGGCGGTAACCCGGGTCCCGCTGCGCACCACCAGGGCATCGTAATCGCCGATGATAGCCAGCAGTTCAGCCTCACTTAATCCAGTTTTTTCATCGACTGTTGCATTTTTTTTGAGACAAGCGATCCCTTCCGGTGAAAGGGGATCACTGACCAGTATTCTCACCTGGTCTCCACCTCCAATTTCGTCTTACCCGGCGCGGGGGGCATAAAAATTGTAGAGCCAATGATGATCATAAAAATCATAGCACACGCTGAAATAATTGCAAGAAAAGAGCCGAAAAAAAACGTAATTTCCTGTACACGGAAATTACGCTTAAGACAGGGTTCAGATAGAACACAACAGGCCGGCGGCCGGAAAAAGGCCATACCGGCAGCCCGCCCGGGCATTTCAAGATAAAGATATAACAGACAATATGCCTAAGTACGGCCCTTTAACCGTTTCCGCTTTTTGGCGCGCCGTCTCTTCTTGCGCTGCCTTTTCAACTGCTTGCGCGTTTTTTCTTTTTTTGATGACAGTGCCGTCTCCTCCTTTAACTTTCGCTGCCGTTACCTGGTACAAGTATTAAAACCCAGTGACTATTATAGCACCGGTATTGCTGTAAAAAAAGATATGTCTCTATCTTCCACTAACCTGTACCCTGTAAACGATAAAATATTCGCCGGAAATTTCTATTTTCCTGCCTGTAAGGACAAGACCGGCGCCATCAAAGGCTGAATTGTTCTGTCAAGTCCTGGCGGGAAAGCGGTTTGTCCCAGAAAAAGTGTCCGTCCTCCCAGGGGTGGCCGGTAACCAGAACCTGGACCGCTTCAACCGCGGGAAACTGGGTCGCCGTATAGACAACCGACTGGATAAAGACTATTCCGCCCAGGGAGCCGCCGGGACTATGCTCCAGGACTTCAGGCGAAAAGTCGATTATAGCCACCCCGTTTTTCAGCTCCAGATTGAGAAGGCGCGTCCCGGCCGGAAGCGTCCGGCCCGCACCTTGCTCTCCTTCCAGGGGACCGCGGATCAACTCCTGCAGTGCCAGCCTTAAAACGGCTTCCTGAAATGGAACCACGCGGGTTACCGGGGCAACATACCCGCAAGGGCCGCACTCCCCCGCTGCCAGCGCCTTTTCATCGGCAAAGAATAGCTGCAAGGCCAGCTTCCTCTCAGGTTGGCTGTCCGGCGCCGCTGCAGGCTCAACTACAGGGTCCTCGGACGGCGGAGGGGGCGCATGGTCGGGCTCGCCCAAAAAATGGACATCATCATTGGCTTCGCTGCCCTTGCCAAAATCTTGATCCGGCGCAACCGGCGAGGCGGCGCCGGAAAAATGGCTCGTGGCCAGGTATGCTGCCGGAACAGCAACCGCCGCCAAAACTAGAGCCACCAGCATTAATTTAAACCAGCGTTTTTTTAACATGAAAGTCGCTCCTCAACTTTACGGTTTAATCATAGTATGGCCCCATGGCCCCTCATTGTATCCAGAAAATCGCTTCATTGCCGGAAAAAGGACACCGGCTGCATCCGGTTGAAAGACCTTTTCCGGTACAGTAATTTGCCAGCGGCAGAGCCTTAAGCTATAATTTTGGTAGCTTGCCCGGCAGCAGCGCGGGCCAGGATATAAAAATAAAGCTGTCCAATATATGTCGACATGCTTCCCGTAATTCCATTTACAAGCCCGTTTTTTTTAGAGAACCAGGCAAGACTTTCCGCTTAAACAGCGAATCTACTTAAGAAAGCATTAATTTTGTGGTTGACAGCAGGTCGGAAAACTCCAGGGCAAACTTTTCGGAGAAGGAGGAGCCAGCAGCTTTGCAAATCAGCGACAACGCCAGGATTACTTATGAGAAGCGTTACCTGATGAAAGATCAGCATGGCAACATCATGGAAACCCCGGAAGATTTACTGAGACGGGTAGCTAAAAATATTGCCGCCGTGGAAAAAAATTACGGCAAAGAGGAGCCGGAGATCAAGAAGCGTGAAGAAGAATTTTTTGAAATTATGAGCAACGCTCTGTTCATGCCCAATTCTCCCACCTTGATGAATGCGGGGCGAGAGTTGCAGCAGCTCAGCGCCTGTTTTGTGCTGCCCATTGAGGACAGCATGGAAGGTATTTTTACTTCCCTAAAACATATGGCCCTGGTGCAGAAAACCGGCGGGGGAACGGGATTCGCTTTTGATCGCCTGCGCCCCAAAGGTGATTTTGTTCGCTCGACTAACGGGGTGGCCAGCGGCCCCATCTCTTTTTTAAAAATCTTTGACGCAGCCACGGAAGCGGTCAAGCAGGGTGGAACCCGCCGCGGGGCCAATATGGGTTCGCTGATCTATAATCATCCGAACATCGTGGAATTTATCTGCTGTAAAGAGAGCGAAGACGAGATCACTAACTTCAACCTGTCCGTGGCCGTATCCGATGAATTTATGCGCAAAGCCACCGGGGAAGATCCGGATCCCTTTTATACTCTGATCAACCCCCGCAACGGTGAACCGTACATCAGCCCGGAAAACGGCGAGGTGGTAAGGTTAAATGCCGTGGACGTTTTTAACTTGATTGTTGAAAAAGCATGGAGCAAGGGTGACCCCGGCATTATCTTTATTGATCAAATGAACCGCTTTAACCCGACGCCCCATGTGGGTAAATTCGAAACCACCAATCCGTGCGTGCCCGGCGATACATATGTCCTGACCGATGAAGGCCCCCGGATGGTCAGGGATCTTCTGGGAAAGAGGGTCAACCTCATCGTCAACGGAAAGCCTTTCCGGACTACGGAGGCAGGTTTTTTCTCTACAGGCATTAAGCCCCTCCTTATGATCAAGACCAGGGAAGGCTACTGCTTCCGGGCCACCGCCGACCATCCCCTTCTCAGGATTAAGAAAAAGACGAGATACACCCTGGAAAAGGAATGGACCAGCGCGGCGCTGCTGAAACCCGGTGACGAGATTATGCTGCATGACCACCGGGAGTTTTCCGGGTGGAGCGGCCTTTATGGGGAAGAAGAGGGCTATCTCGTCGGACTGCTGGCCGGCGATGGAACGCTGAAATCCGACAAGGCCGTTCTCTCCGTTTGGGCGCAGCGGGGGACAGAGGGGGTCATGGCCGCAGGCCTTGAGGCCGCCGTTACACTTCCCCACCGGAGCGATTTCAAGGGATGGAGAAAGGTCAATGGCCGGAATGAGTACAGGTTAAGCCTGGCCTCCCTCCGGAAGATAGCTTTCTCCCTGGGCATGATGCCGGGAAAGAAAACCGTCACTCCATACCTTGAAACCCGGACCTCTTCGGATTTTGCCAGGGGCTTCCTGAAAGGTATCTTCGATGCCGGCGGCTCTGTGCAAGGTTCCCCGGAGAAGGGTATTTCCATCTGTTTGGCCCAAAGCGACATGGAACAACTCCGGGCTATCCAGCGCATGCTTGCCCGCTTTGGCATCGTCAGTTCAATCGATGCCAACCGGCGTAAAAACAGTATTACCGCGATGCCGGACGGTAAAAAGGAGGCCGCCCTTTACGAAACTACGCCGCAGCACGAATTAACCATCACCAATGACAATCTGGTCACCTTCGCCGAACGGATCGGGTTTAACGATAACGAGAAAAAAAGCCGCCTGAACGGAGCCCTGGCTTCCTATCGCCGCAGGCCCAGGCCTGAGCGCTTCACGGCTACCGTTGACTCGGTAACTCCTGCCGGAACCGAAGAAGTTTACGACGTCCAGGTTCCCGGCGTCAACGCCTTCGACGCCAACGGCGTGGTGGTTCACAACTGCGGGGAGCAGCCCCTGTTGCCTTACGAGGCCTGCTGCCTCGGCTCGATTAACCTGGGCAAATTTGTCACCCCGGACCGGCAGATTGACTGGGACGAACTGAAGCGGGTGGTCAAAATTGCTGTCCGTTTCCTGGACAATGTTATCGATGCCAGCAACTATGTCATCGACGAAATTGCCCAAATGCACAAGCACGGCAACCGCAAGATCGGCCTGGGTGTGATGGGCTGGCATGATATGCTGGTCAAGCTGAATCTGCCCTACGATTCGGAAGAGGCGCTGGAGACAGGGGAGCAGGTGATGCGCTTTATCAATACGGAAGCGAAGCGGGAATCGGTCCTTCTGGCCACCGAGCGGGGTGTCTTTCCCAACTTTAAAGGCAGCATCTATGATACCGGCCGGGAAGAAGACCGCGTCCGCAACGCTACCCGCACGACCATCGCTCCCACCGGGACTACCTCCATACTGGCAGGCGCCAGCAGCGGCATCGAGCCATATTTCAGCATTGCTTTTGTGCGAAAAAATATCCTCGGTGGTTTAAGCCTTACCGAAGTAAACCCGCTTTTCCTGGAAATGGCCCAGGAAGACGGATTTTACAGCGAAGAGCTGATGCAGGCCATAGCCAAAACCGGCTCAATACCCGCCGGCGCTCCGGTGCCCGACCAGGTTAGAAAATTGTTTAAAACAGCCATGGAAATCGACGTTACCTGGCATGTCAGGCACCAGGCCGTTTTTCAAAAACACACCGACAATGCGGTCAGCAAAACGATAAACTTGCGCAAAGAAGCCACCGTGGAAGATGTCAAGAACGCATATATCACCGCCTGGAAAATGGGCTGTAAAGGCATCACCATTTACCGGGACAGCTCCCGGGAGAAACAGGTGCTTAATACCGGAGCTGCCCAGGATAAAGAAAACCTTAAGCCGTCCAAGCGGCCCAAAACCCTGGTCGGCCACACCACCTGCGTGCGCACTTCCCTGGGCAACCTGTTTGTCACCGTCAACACGGTGGAAGGCAAACCCTTTGAGCTTTTTGCGCAGATCGGCAAAGCGGGCAGTGATGTGGTCGCCTTTACCGAAGCCATTGCCAGGTTGATTTCACTGGCCTTGCGCTGCGGAGTAAGCGTGGACGAAATCGTGGCCCAACTGGAAGGGATCGGCGGAGCCCGCTCTGTTGGTTTCGGACCCAATCGGATTATGAGCGTTCCCGACGCCATCGGACGGGCTTTAAGAGAGCTGTCCTGCTCAGCGTCACCAGGCGGGAACGCAAACAACAACCACTACCGGGAAATTTGCCCTGACTGCGGCACCGGCGCCCTGATCCGGGCCGAAGGCTGCTCCAAGTGCGAAGCCTGCGGCTACAGCGAATGCTAAACCCTGCTTCAAAAAAAGGGGACAGTATCTTGACCTGGAAACCGCTGCGGCTCAGGACCTGGTCCCGGCTCATAAGAGCGAAGACTCCAGCCGGCGCTTCTCGCTGGCCGGATTAAACTGCCTTACGGCGAAACTGGTATGATCGGCATCGGAGACATGGCCATGGCCGCCGGACTGATGCTGTTCGCGCGGCAAGGCATGCCGCTGCTGGCCGCCCGGAGGGGACAAAAAGCAATTTGAAAACTTATCGCAGCGCCTGCCCCTTGAATTGTTGGGATCAGTGCTCCTTTATTGTAAAAGTAAAAGATAATACTGTTGTCTCCATTGAACCTGATCCGGCGCAGAAAATTACCGGGCGGTTTATTTGCGCCAAGGGGCGCAAGCATATTTCGCGGCTGCGCCGCCCGGATCGCCTTACCTTCCCGCTGATCAAAACTGCCTCCGGCTTTCAGCAAACCAGTTGGCCGGAGGCGCTGGCCCTGGCCGCCGCCAAAATCAAAGAGGCGCTGTCCCGGTACGGCCCCCTGTCGCTGCTGCACTATTATGACAGCGGGCACGGCGGCCTGCTCAAAAATATTGAATCCCGTTTTTTTAGCGCCCTGGGCGGCTGCACTGTCCATAAGGGCAGCCTCTGCTGGAGCGCCGGCCTGGCCGCCCAAACTTATGATTTTGGCGCGGTGCTCTCTCACGCCCTGGATGATCTGTCCAATTCCCGTTTAATCATCGTCTGGGGCCGCAACCCCGCCGCCACCGCCCGGCACCAGTTGCCCTTCATTCTTAAAGCCAGGCAAAAAGGCGCCCGCCTCATTGTGATCGACCCGCTTTATACCGCTACCGCGGCCCTGGCTGACGAACATATCTCTCCGCGGCCCGCCAGCGACGGCGCCCTGGCCCTGGGCATGGCTCACCTGATCATCAAGGAAAAACTTGTTGATGAAGTCTTTATCCGGGAGCGCAGTTCGGGCTTTGCCGCCTTTCGCCAGATGGTGGAAGATTACCCGCCGGAAAAAGTCTCCGCGATCACCGGCCTGCCTGCCGGGCATATAATCCGCCTGGCCAGGCTCTACGCTACCGCCAGGCCGGCGGCCATCCTTTTAGGCTATGGCCTGCAGCGGCACAGCAACGGCGGTAACACCATCCGGGCCATTGACGCCCTGGCCGCGCTGACAGGCAACATCGGGGTCCCCGGGGGCGGGGTGAGCTATGCCAATCTCCAGGTCGCGCCTTATATTGACAGCGACTATCTTGAAGGCGAAGATTTAAAACCGCAGCGGCGTTATTACCCCAAGCCCCGGCTTGCTGCGGCCCTGCAGCACCAACTGAAGGAACCCCCGGTTCAAGTGGCTTATATTAGCCGCGCCAACCCTTTGGTCCAGGTCGGGGATAGCGCCGCGCTAAAGCGAGCTTTTGCGGCCATACCGTTCAAAATAGTGTCCGATCAGTTCATGACCGATACTGCGGCGGCGGCGGATTTAGTGCTGCCCTGCACCGCTTTTCTGGAAGAAGAAGATCTCTATTACAACTCCATGAGCCACTGCTATCTTAACTACGGCCCTAAAATTGTCGATCCGCCCGGGCAATGCCGCCACGAATATGAGATTATGCAGGCCCTGGCCCGGGAACTGGGAGCGACCGGTTTTCCACAGCTTCCGGCGGAAGAGCTGCTGGCCAAACTTATATTGCCCCTGACCAGGGAAAAAGGAATCACCCTGCAGCAACTGAAGGCAGGGCCGCTCTGGCTGCCTGGAGCAAAGTCAATACCCTGGCGCCACGGCCCCTTTGCCACGGCGGACGGGAAATTTAACTTTTATGCCTCCGCAGCGGAAAATGAGGGAAGCACCGCTTTGCCCCATTACCAGGCGCCGCGGGAGCTCGGCAACAGCCGCCTGCACCGGCAGGGTTTCCGCTACTGGTTTGTTACCCCCCACCCCGCCGACTCCATTCATTCAGCGCACCGGCTGCCCGGTGAGTCCAAGAAGCCGCAAGTATACCTCTCCCCGCAACTGGCAGAAGAACACGGCCTGGCACAGGGCGATCGCGCCCGTGTCTCTTCCCCGCGAGGCTTCCTGGAAGCGGAGGTAAGCGTAAGTCCCAAAATCCCACCGGCAACGGTCATGGTATACGAAGGCTGGTGGGAGCACAGCGGCGCCGCCGTAAACAATCTTACTTCCGGAGAACTAACCGACATGGGAAACCAGGCCGCCCTATACGATTGCCTGTGCAAAATCGAAAAAGTATGACCTGCCTCTCTTCAGGTCAGGCGGCAGGCGGCCCCATGCCCGGCTTCGATGAAAAGGCGGCCCGAAATGATGCGGGCCGCCTGCCCAAACTTAAACAGTTACCCCTTTACTTGCCTTCAGGGTGATAATAGCGAAAACCGTCCTTCCCCAGTTTCCAGCCTGCTTCATCAAGAAGCTGCGCGGCCTTTTCCTGATCAAAGGGCAGCGGTTTAATAGTGGGATCATAAGCCCAGGAGACAGAAGACATGTGGCTGGTCTGGACGATGGCCATGCCGTCAAAAAGATTTTCTACCATGGCCCAGCGGTCCAGGGCGTGAGTAATGGCACGGCGGACCCTGACATCGCTCAGGATGGGGTGATGGAGATTCATGCCCATGTACTGGTATGAGTTAGCCGCCATTTCATAAATGCGCAGGCCGTTTCTTTCAAACAGGGCCAGTTCTTCGGGAATTGGTTGCACCCGGGCAATATCGGTCTGGCCGGAAATAAGCTCAGCCTGGGCTGCGTCGGCGGCGGCCACCTTAACGATAATCTTCTCCAGGGCAGGCTTGCCGCGGTGAAAATTCTCGTAAGCTTCCAACTCGGTAAACTGCCCTTCCTCATAGCGAACAAATTTATAGGGTCCGGCGCCGATGGGCGCGGAGATGGCCGGATGGTGCTCCAGATCGGCAACCTCTGTGCCTTCAAAAACATGCTTGGGCGAGATCGACCAGACGGCGATGCTGGTCAGACTGGGGGCGTCCACCTGGCTTAAATGAAATTTCACAGTCCGCTCGTCGACGATTTCAATACCGGACAATTCATCGGCGGCCCCTGAATTAAACTCGGCAAACCCTTCGATAAAGGACCACATGCTGGCGCGGACACCGGTGTAATCGGGGTGGCACATCCACTCAAAAGTCCACTTGACATCTTCGGCGGTTACTTTTTCGCCATCATGAAAATAAATATCGTCCCTCAAGGTGAAGGTGATCACTTTATTGTCTTTGCTAATTTCCATGGACTCGGCCAGCTCGGGAATCAGCTTGTAGTTGTTGTCCGGATCAAAGCGCATCAATCCGGCAAAAACCGGAGCATAGGAATAGGCGTCATAAGTACTCTCCGCCAGGTTGTCATTAAACAGCCCCTGCGGTTTGCTCCAGATGGCGATAACCACCTGGTTATCTCCATCAGTAACTTTCCAGTCCCAGACATCCCAGAAAAGGCCGAATGAATCGGGCCGGAAATTTTTCAGGCGCGGATTGGCCGCCCAGGCCTCTTTCTCGGCATAAAGAAATACATAGGGCGCTTCATCCACCAGCAGTTGCTGCCATTGCTGGTAGATGGCATAACGTTCTTCCTGGTCAAGGGTGGCGCGGCCGGCACGAATAAGGCGGTCGTTGTCGGGGTGATCGAAGCCGACGGCATTCCAGGCAGCACTGCTCAGCCATATCCCTGTAGGATCGGGTTCCAGGCCCAGAGACCAGCCCAGCAGATACAGATCAAAATTTCTCTCTTCGAAAAGCTGTGCGGCCAAAGCGTTGATTTCCTTTGCCTCCAGGACAACTTCAATGCCTATTTCGGCCAGCATTTCCTTAATCATCTCTGCATTTCGTTCACGCGGCTTGTTTCCGGTGGGATAGCTTAAGGTCAAGGTCAATCGCTGAGGTTCTTCCCCGCCGCTGTCATCCCGGAAGCACCCGGCCAGCAGGACAACCGGCAGCACTAGCAGCATCGCCAGGAAAGCCAGACCCATTCTTTTTGCCATATGCCAATCCCCTTTGTGTTTGCCGGATCTATGTTGCGGCTTCACCCGATTATGCTTCAAAATTCGAGTAAAATTTACATATTTTCTAACAACAAGGCGCATACTTCGACATCGATGGAAGCTTTTCCTGCTTCGGGCTGCGCCGCCGACTAGCCGCAGACCATCCCCCCAAGTCTACCGGGAACTTTTCCAGGGCAAAAAGAGCGAAGGGAACGCTTGCCGGGCCCAAACTGCTTTGGGCCGTTTATGGCGTTCCCAGATTCGTCAGGAAAGTGTGCTCCACCCGGTTTCACCGGCTTATGACATACTGTTTAATTAGAGCAGAGTTCCCGCTTTGGCCGGACCGGAGCACCGCGCTGCAAGTTACAAATTGTGGCAGGCCACCCACTGTCCCTGACCCAGGCTGGTCATGGGTGGCTCCTCTTCCCGGCACACCGGCAGAACCCGGTTGCAGCGGGTATGAAAACGGCATCCGGGCGGAGGATTCATGGGGCTCGGCACATCGCCTTCCAGCAAAATGCGCCGCCGCCGGCGCTCGACCACGGGGTCGGCGATGGGTACCGCGGAAAGGAGTGCCTTGGTGTAGGGATGCAGTGGATTGGCGTAAAGATTTTCGCTGGTTACCAGCTCTACAATTTTTCCCAGGTACATCACGGCAACATGATCGGAAATATACTTAATCATGGAAAGATCATGGGCGATAATCATATAAGTCAGGCCCAGTTCATCTTGCAGCCGCTCCAGCATGTTTACAATCTGGGCCTGGATGGAGACATCGACCGCCGAAACAGGCTCATCGCAGACAATCAAATCCGGTTCTACGGCCAGGGCCCGGGCGATGCCGATGCGCTGGCGCTGGCCGCCGCTGAACTCATGGGGGTAGCGATTGATATGCTCCGGGTTGAGCCCGACCATTTTTAGCAGCTCCTGAATTTTTTCCAGGCGCTCTTTTTTATTTGACGCCAGCCGGTGAATATCGATCGGTTCTCCGACGATGTCGCCAACCGTCATTCTCGGGTTGAGGGAGGCATAGGGATCCTGAAAAACCATCTGCATCTGGCGGCGGTTGCGGGCGCGCAGCTCGCCCCTGGCCTTAGCCAGGTCCACTCCCTTATAGATGACAGACCCGGTAGTGGGGCTGTAAAGGCCGATTACAGTCCGGCCCACCGTGGTCTTGCCGCAGCCGCTTTCACCTACCAGGCCGAGTGTTTTTCCTGGAGCAATGGAAAAAGAAACGCCGTCCACCGCTTTGACTACACCCTTGCCGGCCTTGGCCGGCGTCTCCTTCTCTTCCATGGCTGTCCCGAAGATGCCGCCTTTGTGGGAGAAGTATTTTTTTAAATTATTCACTTGAAGGATGGGAGCATCATGCCTTTGTTCAGCCATAGTTAGAAGACCTCCCTGTTAAGCTGGATTGGCGGCGCCTGGGGATGCTTCAGCCAGCATTTCACCCTGGTACCGTTAAAATAGGGCGGCATTTCCCGGGCGCAGATCTCCATGGCGTAGTCACAACGCGGCGCAAAGGGACAGCTATCAAGTTCCTGCAGCAAATCCGGGGGCTGTCCCCAGATCGGCGTTAGTTTCTGTCCTTTTTCCATATCCAGGCGGGGAATGGATCTCAGCAGTCCCAGGGTATAAGGATGGGACGGCGATTTCATAACTTCATCTATGGTTCCGGATTCCACAATCTGCCCGGCATACATTACCAGAACGCGATCTGCTATCCCCGCAACCACTCCCAGGTCGTGGGTAATCAGAATGATTGCCGTATTAAGGCGCTCTTTAATTTCTTTGAGCAGCTCCAGGATTTGCGCCTGGATAGTCACATCGAGGGCAGTGGTGGGCTCATCGGCGATGAGCAGCTTCGGCTCGCACGCCAGGGCCATGGCGATCATAACCCGCTGGCGCATGCCCCCGCTAAACTGGTGCGGGTACTGCTTCAGGCGCGCCTCCGGCTCGGGTATGCCCACCATTTTAAACAGCTCCACCGCCCTTTTCATGGCCTGGCTCCTGGTCATCCCTTTATGCAGGCGCAAATTTTCCGTAACCTGGGTGGCAATACTTAAAACGGGGTTAAGAAAGGTCATCGGATCCTGAAAAATCATGCCGATGGTGTTGCCGCGGATTTTGCGCATCTGCCTTTCGGTTTTAGTGAGGATCTCTTCCCCGTCAAAGATAATGGAGCCACCGGTGATCCGGCCTGGCGGCGAAGGGATCAAGCGCATGATCGACTGGGCGGTAACGCTCTTGCCGCAACCCGATTCTCCCACCAGGGCTACCACTTCCCCCGGGTTGACCTCGAATCCCACGCCCCGCACCGCCTTAACCGTGCCGGCATAAGTGCTGAATTGCACTTCCAGGTTTTCGATCTGTAAAATGTGCTTCATCAGGGCTACCTCCTACTTTCTCATCTTGGGATCGAGGGCATCCCGCAAACCGTCGCCCAGGAAGTTAAAAGCGAGCAGGGTTATACAGATGGCGGCGGCGGGAAAAAACAAGAGGTGAGGATATGATTTTAGGGAAACAAGAGCGTCGGAGGCAAGCGTGCCCCAGCTGGCCCGGGGGGCGGATACACCCAGACCGATAAAGCTTAAAAAGGCTTCGGTAAAAATCGCCTCCGGTATGGTCAACGTGGCCGTAACGATTACCGGGCCGATACAGTTGGGGATCAGGTGGCGCAGGAGGATGCGGGTTTTAGGCGCCCCGATGGTATGGGCGGCCAAAACAAATTCCTGCTCTTTTAAACTTAAAATCTGCCCGCGCACGATCCGGGCCATGGGCAGCCAGTAAACCAGCCCTAAGGCAATATACATGCTGATTAAACCGGCATTTTCGGGCAAGATCTCTTTTAAATAAACCATCATTAAAATTACCCAGAGCAAAAAAGGGATACTGTACATGATATCCACGAAGCGCATCATCACGTTATCCAGCCAGCCGCCGGCAAAACCGGAAATACCGCCGTAAAGCACTCCGAACAGCGTCACCAGGCTGGCCATAAAGCCAATGGAAAGGGAAATCCTGGCGCCGTGAAGCACGCGGGTGAAAAGATCGCGTCCCAACCCGTCTGTGCCGAACCAGTGCGCGGTGCTTGGCCCCTGGTTTTTACGGGCAAAATCCTGTTCAGCATAAGAATAGGGCGAGAGCATGGGCCCGAACACCGCCAGAAGAATAATGAAAATAATCAGGGCCAGGCTGGCCATGGCCAGAGGATTTTTCTTCAGCCGCCGCCAGGCGTCCTGCCAGTAGGTTGTGCTCGGCCGCACCAGGTCTTCCTGGACTACTTTATACTGCAAAGGTTTAAACATCTCTGTTGACAGCTGCATCTTACACC
Organism: Bacillota bacterium; assembly: GCA_029552125.1. Taxonomy (GTDB): domain Bacteria; phylum Bacillota; class Dethiobacteria; order DTU022; family DTU022; genus JAKPEE01. The sequence goes on from JAKPEE010000095.1 coordinate 24,694, forward strand.
AGTTCCTTTCTGCCGCCGAGTTTAATCCGGGGATCGATCAGGGGGTAGGCGAGGTCCACCAGCAAGTTGGCCAGGATTAACAATACACAGTAGAATATGGTCACACCGAGAATAACGGTATAATCGCGGTTATAAATACTGGTCACATAGTGTTTACCCAGCCCGGGCACGGCAAAAATATTTTCGACGATAAAGCTGCCCGTTAAAATCTGGGCCAGGAGGGGTCCCAGGTAAGTCACTACCGGAATAATGGCATTTTTGATGCCATGTACCAGCAGCATGCGCAGCTGCGGCAGCCCCTTGGCCAGGGCGGTCTTCATGTAATCCTGGCTTAATACATCGAGCATGCTCGAGCGGGTGAGGCGGGCGATGTATGCAGTGGGCAGCCCGGCCAGAGCGATCGTGGGCATAATCACCTGCTGGGGCGTGCCCCACATGGCCGAGGGGAGTAGGCCCCAGCGGTAGGCCAGGAAATACATCAAAACCGTCCCGATGACAAAACTGGGCATAGCGATACCGATGGTGGTAAAAAACATGACCACATAATCAAGGGTTTTGTTCTGCTTCAGGGCGGCCAGGATACCGGCAGGCACCCCCAGCATCAGGGCCAGGGCAACCACCATGCCCCCCAGTTGAGCCGAGACCGGGAATCTTTCAGCGATGATTTCATTAACCGTCCGGCCGCGATACTTGTACGAAGGGCCCAGGTCACCCTTAGCCAGGTGCGAAAGATAATCGTAATACTGAACATGGAGCGGTTGATCAAGTTTATACCTGGCTTCAATATTGGCCTTGATCGCTTCGGGAAGGGCTTTTTCCCGCTGGAAGGGGCCGCCGGGAATAATGTGCATGAACAAAAAAGTAACCGTGACCACTACCAGTAAAGCCATTAAGGCATACAATATGCGGCGTATGATATAGTTTAGCAAAGCCCTTTGCGCCCCCTTAATTCCCATATTAAGGGGCGGGCCGCAGGTCCTGAGAATTGCCGCTCAGTCCGAACGGTCCGCCCCAGTCCATCACTGCTCAGGTTTACCGTTGACTTTATGGCGGTAAACCTTTGTTACCACCAGCACCTGCAGCCTAGTCGACCAGGTAGGCTCCTTTGAAGTCAAGGCCGCCGGTGGTCAGGTAGACATAGCCCTTCAGCTTGGTGCTGACCATCATCGGGCTGGTGTAATAGTAAATGGGCATGATCGGCATATCACGCATCAGGATTTCTTCCTGCTCGTGCAGCAGCGGCATCCGCTCGGCCGGGTCGGAGAGGTAAATCAGCTGGCCGATGATCTCATCATAGCGGGCATCGCCCCATCCGCTGTTGTTGTTGCCTCCGCCGGTTTTGAACATGTCGAGGAAAGAGTTCGGCTCCACATAGTCACCGATCCAGCCGGCCCGGGCCACATCAAAGTCGCCCTCGTCGCGGGCGTTCAGGTAGACCCCCCACTCCTGGTTGGTCAAGCTGATGCCGGTGATGCCCAGGTTCTTTTCCCACATGGCCATGATCGCTTCGGCAATAATTTTATGCTGTTCGTGGGTGTTGTAAAGGATCTCAAAGGGAGGGAAGCCTTCCCCGTTTTCGTAGCCGGCTTCGGCCAGCAGGCGCTTCGCTTCTTCAATATCTTCCTCAATGAAATCGCCGCCCACTGCACGGAAGTCGGAGCCTTCTTCCACGTCGGCAATTCCCGGCGGCACATAAGCATAAGCGGGCAGCTCGCCGCCCTGGGTTACCTCTTCAACGATGGCTTTCCGGTCGATGGCCATGGCCAGCGCTTTGCGCACCCGGACATCGTCAAAGGGCTTCCTCTGGGTGTTAAAGATATAGTAGTAGGTGCCCAGGTAGGGGAAGATATGCAGCTCGTCGGGACGTTCTTCCCTCAGCCGGGGGATTTCAGCACCGGGAACCTCATGGGTCATGTCTAATTCCCCGGTTTCAAACATGGTCAGCTCGGTATTGATATCTTCAACCATGGTGAAAACGAGGCGATCCAGCTTCACCGCATCCGCATCCCAGTAGTATTCATTGGGAACATACTCCAGGCGGCCCTGCTCCCACTTCACCGGTTTGAAAGGTCCGTTGACCACCATGGTATCCACGCTGAGGTGCCAGCCCTCATTGTCCGCTTCCACGGTGGGCCGGTGCAGGGGATAGTAGGTGGGGAAAGCCGTTAGGTCGAGGAAATAAGGTGCACCCGAAACCAGCTTTACCTTGAGGGTGTGGTCATCCACCGCTGTGACCGCCATATCGTCGGGGCTGCCCTCGCCGGTATAGGCAGCGATGGCGCCTTCAATCAGGTCAAACATGTAGCAGTAGTCAGCAGCCATCTCGGGATCTACGGCCCTCTTCCAGGCAAATTCGAAATCATGGGCCGTTAGCGGATCGCCGTTGGACCACTTGGCATCCTCACGCAGATAGAAAGTATATTCAGTCTGATCTTCGCTGACATCCCAGTGGGTGGCAATAGCCGGCTGCGGACGATTGTTTTCGTCCAGGCGGGTCAGCCCTTCATACATCTGCAGGGTCATGTGAAATTCCGGAATGCCGGTCATCAGCGCGGGGTCCAGGGTTTCAGGCTCGGTCCCCACATTGTAGGTCACTACCATTTCACCGGGCCCGGCGGTTTCGCCGCCGGTTTCTTCGCCCTTGCCGCAACCGGCGACAATCATGGTTAGCGCCAGTAAAGCAGCAATCACAACCAGATACTTCTTCAACTTCATTTCCCCCTTTATTGTTTATATAAAAACCGAAACAAGAAAAATAGTTTGTCTATCCAGCACCCACCTCCCTTTTTCGTAAAAAAACTCGATACATCTTCGTATGCACCAATATAATAAATTTCAACAGAAAAATTATTTTTCCTGTCGGGAGAGGGGAATAAATAAATAAAACGGCCGCCGTCAGGCCTGCGTGTTTAAAACGGCGCCTGAAGCCGCAAACACCTTCAGCTTCAGTAGGGGACCTATAATGCCCCCCATTGTCAAGACAATTTTTTAGCTTTTCTAAGTTAGGTTCTCCTTTCTTTAATTTTGTATAATTTCTACATTTATGCACTCTATTGGGAGGATGTCAAGGGCGAGCGTAAGCGAGTTCATCTTGACC
>JAKPEE010000096.1 GCA_029552125.1 Bacillota bacterium
GATTACCGACATCAACAAGGAGCTGCCAAAGCACTTCATACCGAAGGACAAATACAACGAAGTGGCAGAGGCAAAGAAAAAGCTGGAGGCGGATTTACAGGAGAGGGACAACCAGCTTGAGCAGCTGAAAGCTGCTGCAGGTTCAAACGAGGAACTCAAGAAGCAAATTGAAACCCTGCAGGCTGAGAATAAAAAGGCCGCCGAAGAATGGCAGGCCAAGTTCGCCCAGATGCAGCTTGACTTTGCTATTGAAAAAGCCCTTGCCGCAGCTAAGGCTAAAAACGCTAAAGCTGTAAAGGCCCTGCTTGACTTGGAAAAGGTGAAACTAGACGGTGAGCAGTTGCTTGGCCTTGATGACCAGCTAAAGACGCTGAAAGAAACCGACCCTTACCTTTTCGGCGATTCCGGCAAAGTGGGGAGCGGCACAAACCCGCCAGGTGCTGGCAACCCTGAAGTTAACCCGTGGAAGCCGGAGACGTTTAACCTTACACTGCAGGGGCAGATCCTGCGGGAGGACCCGGCGAAGGCAACACGGATGAAAGCAGAGGCGGGAGTTAAAAGTTAATTGAAAAAATCATGAGGTGATGAAAAGTGACAACTCGTATTGCTGACGTTATTGTCCCCGAAGTGTTTAACCCTTACGTGGTGCAGCGCACCATGGAGCTTTCGGCGCTGGTCCAGAGCGGCATTATCGAAAATAACCAGGAGTTTGACCGGCTGGCATCGGCGGGTGCTCGCACGGCTAATATGCCGTTTTGGAATGACCTGACAGGCGCCGATGAGCTCTTAGACGACCAGAATCCGCTGACCCCAGGACGCATCCAGGCGTCTCAGGACGAAGCTGTAATCCTGCGACGTGGTAGGGCCTGGGGCGCCAACGATCTGGCTGCAAACCTGGCCGGCGACGACCCGATGAGGGCTATCGGCGACCTGGTTGCGGCGTACTGGGCGCGCAGGTTGCAGGCGATCCTGCTCTCGACTCTGGCCGGCGTGTTCGGAGCGGCGACCATGGTCGGGAACGTGCACGACATCACGGCTGCCGCGTCTCCGGCGCTCAATTACATCTGCTCGGACACGTTCGTTGACGCGGCCCAGCGCTTGGGTGACGCCAAAGAGCAGCTGACGGGAATTCTGATGCATTCCGCGACCGAAGCGTCTTTGGCTAAGCAAGACCTGATCGCTACTGCAAAGGGTTCTGAGGGCAGCGTGTCCGTCAAAACCTTCATGGGCAAGCGCGTGATCGTGGACGATGGCTGTCCCGTGAACATTGCCCAAGGCAATTACACCACATACCTGTTCGGCCCCGGTGCCTTCGCCCTCGGGAACGGCAATCCGGTTGGCTTCGTGCCTACGGAGACGGCCCGGGACTCTCTGGCGGGTGAAGATTTCCTGATTACCCGGAAGACTTTGATTCTGCACCCGCGGGGCGTAAGGTGGACACCGCAGGCGGGTGTTCCGGCCGGCGTTTCTCCGTCCAACGCGGAGCTTGCCGCCGGTCTCAACTGGACCCGCGTCTACGAGAACAAGGCCATCCGTATCGTGGCATTTGTCCATAAACTGCAGTAAGCAAAAAGTCTGCAATAAGTAAAGTGACGAAGCGGTGCAGGGGCGGGATCCGGCCCGCCCCACATTATAAGGAGGTATCATAATGCCTGAGAAAAAAAAAGACATTACAGCTGCGCAGCGCACCAGGCGCTGGGACGGTGGGGTGGAGGCTATAAACGACGCGGGTAATGTTGCCGCTATTTTTGACATCCTTGCTGTCTGGGGCAAGAAGCTTGACCTTGACATGGAAGGCTATAACAGCCTTTCCGATGCCAATAAAACACTTGTTAATGCGGCCATCTACGCAGGGATTGGCGTTGGGGGCTATGCCAGCCGCGAGGCTTTGGCGGACGTGGCCGAGCCAATAATCTCAAAGCGGGTAATCGTTGAGCGGACGCTGCACCTGATCAACAGCGTAAGCGAGGCCGCAAGGTACCCGGTATTACTAGAACAATATGGTCAATGGCTGGGCGTGCTTGATATTGATCTAACCGACTTTAACCGTTTGCTTGAGGGAACGCCGACAACAATCGAGCCTGCGGCGGATGCCACAGGCAAGTGGGCTGTATATGAGGCTATCTATGATGATATACCTTATGCCAGCGAAGATGACCTCAAAACAGCCTTCGATGAGGCTGTTTTGGCCGAGCTTACAAACCAGGCCATTGCGGTTGTTAATGCTGCGGACAATGCCGTTAAAATGAGTTCAGCCCTGCTTACCTATGCCGATGTGTTGGAGATCGACGTAAGTGAGGATAGCGATTATGCTGAGCTGGAGCCCGAGAAGCAACTACTTGTGCTCGTGGCCATGGTGTCTGATCAGCCTTACGATGATGCCGAAGCGATCAAAACGGCGTTTGAAGCTGCGGTTGCGGCGCAAAAGGAAGAGTAGGTGATTGGGAGTGGCTGAATTTTATAGTAACGTAACAGCATTCAACAGGCACCGGAAACTGGCGGCGGAAAAAGCGCAGGCGGAAAAAGCCAAAAAGGAGGCGGAGGCCATATGCCAGAAGAATTTGAAACCACAATCACAGTTGGAGAAAACAGTTACATCGACATCGACGAAGCAAACGAATATTTCGCAGGACGCCTCCACGCCGAAAGCTGGGGGCAAGCAGACGACAGTACCAAAGAAAAAGCCCTCAAGCAAGCAACAAAAATAATCGACCGGCAGCGGTTAAACGGGCGCAAAACAAACCCTTCCCAACCGTTAGCATTCCCTCGATACCCGGATGCCGAAATACCCCAGAATGTGAAAGAAGCTTGCTGT
>JAKPEE010000117.1 GCA_029552125.1 Bacillota bacterium
AAGGAGTGATGACTTCAAGCAGCGGTCAAGCATATCCAGGTAGTGTAGGTAATGCCGCCCGGAGTTCCGGCGGCGGGCGTCTGCTGCTTTAATCGGCGTGGACAACCAAAATATCTCTAGGGGGTAGAAAGCATGAACAAGCGTATCGTTGCGAGCCTTTTTGTCATTTTCCTGGCAGCAATCTTAGTCAGCGGTGGTACAATGGCCTGGTTTACCAGCCAGACGGAAATCTCCGGCAACATTTTTCAAGCCGGCACGTTGACGCTCGGCCTTGAAGAGGGGCACGAACTGCCGTTTGCATTGGATAACCTGCAGCCCGGCGATGTATATAAGGAAGAAGTGACAGTGCAAAACATCGGCAGCCTGCCCTTTAAGTTTAAGGTAGTGATCAGCGAAAATGAGGCTGAGCCCGCTTCGGGTGAACCTGGCTACCTTCCTGATCAGCTGTGGGTAACGGTAAGCATGGAAGCAGGGAAGGTCTATGAGGGGACTCTGGCAGACCTGCTGGGCGCTGACCTGGTTTATGCCGATGCTGATGGCAACGTTGTTTCGCTGCCGGCGGAAGATGGTGAAGGTAAAGTTGCTTTTGAGGTGAAGTTTCTGACCAGCGCGGGCGACGACTACCAGGCTTCCAGCTTTAGCGGGACCATTACCTTCATCGCCACCCAGGTGAACAATCCCGGCTGGGAACAATAGTTAAGCAGAGTGACGCATTGTTTTTTGACATAATCATGCTCGATAGAAATGGAGGTTAAATCATGAATAACAAAAAGCTGGCTCTGGCTGTGATCGCCGTTTTGCTGGTGGCCGGTCTAATTGGCGCCGGCATCATGGCCTGGTTTACCAGTGAACAGGCCATCGTTGGCAATTTATTTGAAGCCGGCACCCTGGTCATTGAGCTTGACGAGGAGACACCGGCCGAAGCGCTGATGAAATTTGAAAATATGCAGCCCGGCGATGTAGAGGAAGCCACCGCCACCATTAAGAACGCGGGCACCTTGCCTTTCAAGTTCTACGCCATTATCACCGAGGACAGTCACGTGCCTGGCAATGACGGTGCGGGAAGCGAGGGCGGCTACCTTCCCGACATGCTGGTTGTTACGGTGACCATGCAGGGCGGCAAGGTTTATGAGGCCCCCTTGTCTGCTCTTCTGAACCAGGTCCTTGTTTATGCCGATGACGACGGCGATCCGGTCACGGTAGACCCGGATGAAACGGCGGATATCAACATCAAGGTGGTCTTCAACACCGCAGCCGGCAACGAGTACCAGAACGCCGCCTTTACCGGCACCATCACCTTTATCGCCACCCAGGTGGACAACCCGACCGAATGGCAGATCTTCACCTTTGAGAAAGAAAAAGAAACGGCAGTCGAATTTTCCACCCAGGGCGTAGAGATGAAAGTTAAAGCCGGTGACGATACAAACACGGTCATAACCGTGGAAAGATACGATACTAGCACCAACCCGCCTCCTTCCGACATGGATCCTGCCGGCATCTACCTGGACAT
>JAKPEE010000142.1 GCA_029552125.1 Bacillota bacterium
CTCAGCCCGGCCAGGGCACACAGCTCATCCAGCTTTTCAACAGAGATGGGATTACAGAACCGGTGATGGCGGTGGGTGATGTCAAAAAACTTCCACATGTCCATGGTCAGATCACCCCCTTCCGGAAAATTTAGTTATCAATAACCGGCTCAAAGCTTGTCACAGTCCAGGGAGAGCGCCTCGGCCACCGCCCGGTTGACCACCTTGCCGTTGATTATATTTATCGCCAGGCTTAGCGGAGTTTTCTCAGCGATAACCCGCTCGCAGCCCTTACCTGCCAGCTCCAGGGCAAAGGGAAGGGTGGCGTTATTGAGAGCGTAGGTGGAGGTCCGGGGCACGGCCCCGGGGATATTGGAGACGGAATAATGGAGCACGCCGTGACGGACATAGGTCGGTGCGCTGTGGCTGGTCGTGCGGTCCGCCGTCTCAATGCAGCCGCCCTGGTCAATGGCCACATCCACGATCACCGTTCCCGGACGCATCGTTTTAACCATCTCCTCGGTGCAGAGAACCGGCGTCCGGCCGCCGGGAATGAGAACGGCGCCGATGAGCAGATCGGCTTCCGCCACGGCCTGGGCGATGTTTTGGGGATTGGAATATAGGGTTAACAGCCGGCCGCCGTTGGCTTCGTCCAGGTAGCGCAGCCTCTGGATATTGTTATCGATAACGGTTACGGTAGCCCCCATCCCCATGGCCACGCGGGCTGCATTCATCCCCACGATGCCGCCGCCCAGGACAACCACGTTTGCGGGGGTCACGCCGGGCACTCCCCCGAGGAGTATCCCGATACCGCCGTTTGATTTCTCCAGAAAATGAGCCCCAATCTGCGTGGCCATGCGCCCCGCAATTTCACTCATCGGCGCCAGCATGGGGATGGTCCCATTGACGACAACCGTTTCATAAGCGAGCGCCGCTACCTTCTTTTCTATGAGAACGCGGGCCACCTCCGGCTCTGCTGCAAGGTGCAGGTAAGCAAACAGGATTAGCCCTTCCCGCAGCAGATCATACTCCGCCGGCTGAGGTTCCTTTACCTTGTAAATCATCTCAGCCCGCTCATAGAGTTCTTTTGCTGTAGGAACAATCTCGGCTCCGAAATGCCTGAATTCATCGTCCTCAATACCGCTGCCCTGGCCCGCTCCAGTTTCAACCAGCACCCTGTGCCCCTTGTTAACGAATGCCGTAACCGCTCCCGGAGTAATGGCTACGCGGTTTTCACCAGCCTTTATCTCTTTGGGTACTCCGATAATCACTTTAGCAATCACCTTTTCAACATATTTTCATGATACTAACACAAAGTATGCTTTCTGGGAAGTATAGTTGATCCGGTAAATATAACCGATTGCGTCAGGTGCTGCCCTTGCCCCGGAATGCGGGCAAAACAGGGGGCTGCCTCCAGGGCAGCCCCCTGTGATAACGTGAAATGAAAATCAAGCTCTTGCAGCTAATGGACCGGTTCAAACCACAAGCCGGCAACCCGCCGGTCTTCATCGAAGACAATGCGAATATTGATCAAATCTTCCTCGAACTCTGTGGTAACAAAGATGACATCGTAACCGTCAATATGGTCTTCACGCATATCTGTTACTTTCACATACGAGCCCACCTGGCCCTGCAGATCATTCCAGACCTGTTCCAGCTTCCGGGCGGACATGGCCTGTTTCATCTTTTTGCTAAAATAATCGGTGCACTCGCTGTAATTACCTTTCACCAGGCATTGAAAGAATTCCTCAGCCAGCTCCGCGGGCTCGCCCTCCAGCGGAGGAAGCTTTTCGCCGGCGCAGGAGACGGCAGCAAGACAGAGCAGCAGCGCGAGAAGCAGCGCCGGAAAAGTTTTAGGCATCCTTTTTATCGCTCCTTTCAATGAGGATGGCCGGGGGGAGCTCACCTGCCGCTTCGCAGCATCCCCCTTCAATATTATTGGACATGATATCCGCCTCTCCTGCTGCAAAAGTACAATTGTCCTATCGAATTTCCTATGCCGGAATTTGAGGGATTTCATCTTTTAATTTTGCCTGATTTGTTTAAACTTTAAAATCCTCCCCGGCCCCCCTTTTGCAAAGGGGGGAGCACTGAAGTGCCTTTTCCCGAGGGAGATGCATCTATAAAGAAGGTTCTTTACCAAGGAGGGGAGCGCTTAGGTCCTTTGTATTGAATAAGTTTGCGTGGAGATGAAAGCTAAAAGTCCCCCTTTCCTAAAGGGGGATTCAGGGGGATTTATAAATTAAGGGAAATTTTAAAGAACAAGGTTTTGCGTAAAGTTGCAATTCAAAAATCCCCCTTTTTTAAAGGGGGATTTAGGGGGATTTTATTTTTTACCCTATATTAAACGGCCGAGTACAACTTTATCTATCTCTACGAAAACTTCCGGGCTGCCCTGTGACCTGGTGAATTTGACCCTTGCCGCCGCAGCGCCCGGTGGGGCAGGTTCGGTAATACCGGTATAAACCAGCCACTGGGCTCTCAGGGATGTGCTTGGAACAACCAGGCTAAGCCCAAGACCGATCTCCCTGCCGGCGCTGTCGAGCCATAGGACTTCGGCCAGGGTATTGCCTGACAGATCAACGCCTATCGAGCTGGAACGATAGCCGAAGTTTAACAAGAAGCACTGGCCGGCTGCTGAAGGGAGCTCAACATCCTGGTAGATCAGGCCGCCGGTGACATCTATTCTGGCTACGGCGCTCCCCTCATAGGCCTGCCCTATAATCGCGGCGGTCGTATCAACAGAAATCCAGTGGTTCAAACCGTCTTCAAAACTGGGGTTTTGAATAAGGTTTGCGGATCCGGCCCTGATCAGTATGACTTTATCAAGGAATAGTACGGCTTGCTCTTCAATAATGGTATCGGTAAATAATATCCGGGCGGCAACCGCTCCGGCGGGGGCAGGTTCCGTCAGATCAAGGTAGGTTAAATAGTTCTCTTGTGAGACAATAGTTGCGCCGGGGACAAAGAGGTTAACGCCGGGCGGGCCAATCTGGTTGCCCGCCTGGTCCAGCCATATTACTTGAACAGACAAAGAAGTCTCACCGCCGGTGACAGCGAAACTTAACAGGAATGGCGTCTGGGCAGGTAAACTGCCTAATGGTATATCCTGGAATAAAACCCCGTCTTCCGCGGCACGCACTTGGGCGGCGCCTTCATAGGGAACGGCAAAATTGGGTTCAAATGATGCCGAAGACCAGTTGGCGAGACCCAGCTCGAAACCGGAATTCTTGACTAGATTTAGGGTATTTACCCGGGCAAGGATGACCTGATCCAGGTTCACCGGATCGGGCAGGGCTCCGGAACCTTTGCTGAATTGCAGCCTGGCCCAGGCGGTGCCGAAGGGCGGCCTGTCGGTTGTGGCGAAGTAGGTGATCCTGGATATGTTGTTAATCCTGCCTTCTGGAATGAACAATCTGAGGCCGGCGGCGATGGGATGGCGGTCGCTGTTTAACCATAGTATTTCTGCTGCCAGGCTGCCGCTTCTAATATTCTCTGCAGGGGCAAAGACGTTAAAGCTTAAAAAGAGGGGATAACAGCAGCTGCCAATGGGGATAACCCTAAACAGACTGGCTGCGCCCGGATCCAGATTTGCTTCCTGTGTT
>JAKPEE010000144.1 GCA_029552125.1 Bacillota bacterium
GGGCGAGTTGAGCCACCCGGCCATCACTGTATCGCCGGACGGAGGGCGCGGGGCTTATGGCTGGTGCAGTATCAACGAGATATGGAACGCCAGCGGCGAGAAGTATCGGGAAATCAATCTCTGCGCCGAGTACCTTGACCGACCCATCTTCGAGCTGGCAGCCACGCTCCTGCATGAGATGGCGCACCTCTATAATCTGGTGCATGGCATCCAAGACGTAAGCAACAACGGCTACTACCACAACCAGAAATTTAAGGCTACTGCTGAGGCCCATGGCCTGCACATTGAGAAGCACGCCAAGTACGGCTGGACGGTAACGATGCTGGCCCCGGAGGCGGAGGCATGGATCAGAGAAACTTTGGGCGAGGACAAAATCAACGCCAGCCGCTTGCCGGTGGAAGGCACTACCAAGGGCGGGAGTAAGAAATCCATTAACCGCAGCATCAAATATGTTTGCCCCTGCTGCGGCACCATTATCCGGGCAACGCGGGAGGTCAATGTAATCTGCGGAGATTGCGGAGAGGCTTTCGAGCGGGAATAAGAAAAAAAGCGGGAGCCGCGAGGTTCCCGCTAAATTGTTCTCATTGAAATAGGTGGTGCTGTCCGGGAGCGGATACATTTTAGCGTTTCCTCGTTTCTGGCATATACGGGCCGGACAAGGGTGTGCAAAAATGAGCCGCCATGGGACTATGTGATCGCCGCAATAGGAAGCGGGCTGATGGCGGCTTGTTCCACCGAGTCCCCAGAAAACAGAAAAAGCCCGGAAAGCCCATAATATCAGGCTTTCCGGGCATAGATACAAAACCAGCCCTCCGATTTGGAAGGCTGGTTTTGTATGAAAGATTGTTTCTTAATATGGTGCGAGCGAAGGGATTTGAACCCCCACGGGCGTACACCCACTAGGTCCTGAACCTAGCGCGTCTGCCATTCCGCCACGCTCGCATATTTTTAACCGCAGCAATTATTATAACCTCTTTGCGGCAATATATCAAGAGTCATTTTTTCTATTTTAAAATTAAAAGGAGGTATAATTGGAAGCCTGTAAAACTCATCCATGCGCCATGACCTGTAGGGGCCGGGAATTTCCCCGGCCCCTTTGCAAGCGATAGCCTTATTATAATTATTTAGTGTATCATTCCGGATTATTATCCAGCGCCGGCGCCATAATCTGTAAGGCACCGGGGGCAACAGTTATTTTAGCCGGTAAAGAACCTAAAATTTCCCCGTCAATGTGTACAGGCACAGATTCATCGGCATAAACGGTAATCTCCTCACAGGTAGCACTGTAAAGCCCCTTGTGCCCCAGGTGTTTTTTAAAAAATGCTTTCAAGCCCAGGGCGGTAGTGGTTACGGGATCCATCTTCCGCACCAGCAACAGGTTGAGCTTACCGTCGTTTAGCCTGGCCTGCGGCGCGATGCATAGCTGGCCACCGTAATAGCGTCCATTTGAGATAGCGGTAAGAAAGGTTTTTTCTTCTTCAATGGTATGGTCATCGTGGTTGACGGTGGCTGGAAAACTGCCAAAAGTGGCCAGCTTGGCAAAGGCTGCGGATACAAAAGCGGGGTAGCCGCTCAGTACTTTATTGTCCACGGTAGCCTGTTTTGATACTGCCGCATCGTAGCCGAAACCGGTCACATTGAGAAAGTAAATACCATTGATTCTACCCAGGTCGATTCTCTGCGGCGTCCATCGGGACAGTCCCAGGAAGGCCTGGTAACAGTTTCCGGGGATATTAACCGAGCGGCGAAAGCCGTTCCCTGTTCCAGCGGGTATGATCCCGAAGATATTCTTTTTAAAGTCAAGGCCGTTGACTACTTCCAGCAAAGTACCATCGCCGCCGACGCCCACTACCAGCTCCGCCCCGTTGGAGCGTACCCGCTCGGCAATATTGGTACCATCGCCCTTAAAGCGGGTAAAATAGACCTGGTATGACTGGCCCGCAGCCTGAAGGATCGGCTCAATTTTACGCCAAACATTCAGTGTTTTCCCCCTTCCGGCTTTGGGATTAACGATAAAAGCGGTTTTATACGGAATTATAACTACTCCCTCCTCTCCGTCCCTTTATCCGTCCCTTTAAAGGATATTCCGCTGCTGTTGCCTGCCACCTCCTCTCATGCCCCGATTAAGCCTGCTGTTGCTCGTCGTTCTTTATTTTTTCCACGGCTGGGAGCAGGTGCCGCAGCTCCATGGGCAGGGGGAAGGCGATGATTGAGCCCTGTTGACTGGCGATTTCAGGCAGGGTGCGCAGCAGACGCACATAAAAGCCTCCTTCCTGGCTGTTTAGAATTTTGGCAGCCTCGGCCAGCTTGACCGCAGCTTCTTTCTCGCCTTCTGCCTGGACAACGATGGCACGGCGCTCCCTCTCTGCCGTGGCCTGGCGTGAAATGGCTCTCTGGAGCCCCTCGGGGATACCGACATCTTTAATCTCCACTGCGGTTACCTTAATCCCCCATGGGTCGGTAGCTTCGTCCAGGATTTTTTGGATAAGCTGGTTCAGTTTGTCTCTCTCGGCCAGCAATTCATCAAGCTCTGCCTGTCCGGCCACGCTGCGCAAAGTGGTCTGGGCCAACTGCGCCGTGGCAAACCTGTAATCTTCCACATTAACGACGGCGCGGCTCGGCTCGACTACCCGGTAGTAAACCACAGCGTTGACGGAGGTGGTAACATTATCGCGGGTTATCACTTCCTGGGTCGGTACATCCAGGGTGACAATGCGCAGCGATACACGCAGAATACGATCCACGAGCGGGATCACGATCACCAGCCCCGGTCCCTTTTCTCCGATCAAACGCCCCAGGCGGAAAACTACCAGCCGCTCGTACTCCCGCACTACTTTGACGGCTGAGAAAAGAAAAAAAATAAAAATCACGATAATGGGTAGGATAAACTGGTTAACCAAACCCATGATTTAAAACCTCCTTAATTCCCATTATTTTCTGCAGCCGGCCTGACCCAGAGGGTCAGGTCTTCGGCCCGGACAACTTCCACTTCCCTGCCCACGGCAATGACAGTGCCGTCGTGGCTGCGCGCCTTCCAAAGCTCTCCACGGGCCTTGATCAGGCCTGATGGAGCCAGCTCTTCCACAACCACACCTCTCTCCGGTGGCCGGAAAAAGGCGCTGCCGTCCCGGGAGCGTCTGCGGCTGAGATAAACCTGGTAGGCAATCAACAAAAGCAGCAGGGTTACCCCCACCACAGTCCCGGTGACCGTCAGGCGAAAAGAATCATACCATTGCGTAGGCATTAAAGGTTCGACCGGCAGCAGGATCGCCCCGGCCAGCAGGCAGACGCCGCCGCCGATGCCCAGGACACCAAACCCTGCGGTAAAGATCTCGGCGATAATTAACCCGGCACCCAAAAGCAATAGAACTATCCCTGCAGTACTAGTATCGAACATACCGATGCCGTAAATACCCATTACCAGTAAAATCCCCCCGATCACCTCCGGAACAAAAGTGCCCGGCGCACTAATGCCCAGGTAAATGCCTAAAATACCGAGCGATAACAGTAGAAAAGCTATTTGCGGGTTGCTCAGCCAGTGCTGCAGTCTTTCGCGCAAGTTTGGATCCGCATACTTCACTGGAGCGCCTGCGGTATGCAGAACATAGCGCCGCCCCATTTTTTCCAGTTCATGCCCGTCCAGAGCTTCAAGTAGTTCCTCTAGATTAGAAGCTATGTATTCAATTACTCCCAGTTCCAGCGCTTCTTCGGCAGCCAGAGTCAGGTTCTCAGTGACAAATTTCTCGGCCACATCAGCGGGCCTCCCTTTTTCCCCGGCCAGGGAGCGCAGATGCTTGGCCAAAAAAGTGGCCGTTTTATCGTCTGCAGGGGTGGCTCCTTCCGCGGATAGGGCTACCGGGTAAGCCGCACCAACGGTGGTACCGGGGGCCATGGCGGCAATATCGGATCCCAGGACCAGAAACACCCCGGCCGAAGCGGCGATAGCTCCCTGGGGAGAAACCAGCACGGCTACGGGAACGGCAGCGTTAAGAAAAGCTTCATTTATTTTTAGCGTTGCGTCGACCAGGCCGCCGGGAGTGTTCAAGATAATCACTACCAAAGCGGCATCTTCTTTTTGGGCTGTTTCCAGATGGCGTTGGATATACTCAAGCTGTCCCCGGGTAATAGTCCCTTCCACTTCGAGGACATAGATTTCCTCCCCGGCTGTACTGGCCGGCGCTGCGGCGGCAGCCCATAGCAACATGACAACCCCGATGATAAACGCAACTCTGGTAAACAATGAAAACAGCTTTGACTTAATGTAGCGGCACTCCTTTCTGGGAGGCTTATAGATTAATCATATTTTAATATAATTTAGCAAACCCGGCAAGAATGCCCTCCTGAAGCTGGAAAAGCCTAAAATCCTGTGTCTATACGAATTTAACTGCAGGTTGACGCTGGCAGAATAATACTTTATAATAAAACTATCTTAGTTATATATAATAATAAAGAAGGAAACGATATGATTACCAAAAAAGCCGAATATGCCATCACTACATTGACAGAGCTGGCTAAACTAAAGCCGGGAGAGCAAATTACGACCAGGGAGATCGCCCGGCGGCGCAACATCCCCATCAATTTAATTGTGCAACTGGTCAGCACTCTCCGCGATGCCGGCTGGGTGGCCAGCACCAGGGGCCCCGGGGGAGGCATTATGCTGGCCTGCAACCCTGACCATATTAGCCTGCGCCAGGTTATCGAGCTTTATGACGGGCCTATCAGCATAACCCGTTGCCTGCTGCAGGACGGGCCCTGCCATAACCAGGTTGAGTGCTCGCTGCGCGGCGTATGGGCTGAAGCGCAGGAGAAAATGCTGGAAGTGCTTGAAGGGGTCACGATTAAGAAGCTGGCGGAAGCGGACCGGAAATTGCGCGCGGAAAAAGCGGAAATATGAGAATGAAGGAGCTACCCGGATGGCCCGGGTAACCCCGTTAATATTGCTGCTCCGTTTTACAGCAGTTCGCAGGCTGAAATAAATTAACCCGGGCAGTATACGAAAAAAAAGCAAGCACACCCCCCTTAAAGGTTCTTCTCCGGCGCCCTATTTCCGGAACCCGGGAAGATTTTTTATTGCCGAAGCGTACCGTCTACTCCAATCACTACTTCCGTTACCGGGATTTCCTCCCGGCCTGCTTCCTTCAGGGCAGCGTGAACCAGCCGCCTCAATCCGAAGCAACAGCCCACTTCCATGTGGGCCAGGGTGATACTGTTAATGCGATTTTGTTTGAAGATTTCCACCAGCCTGTCATGATAGGCACCGGTGTCGTCCAGCTTAGGACAGCCTATTAACAGTGATTTGCCTTTCAGCAGCTTCCGGTGAAAATCGGCAAAAGCAAAGGGTACGCAATCGGCGGCAATGAGCAAATCGCAATCCCGCAGGAAACGGGCCTGTGGATTAACCAGGTGCAACTGGATCGGCCAGTGAGAGAGTTCCGGCTCGGGGGCCGCAACTTCTTTTCCCCCTGCAGAGTTCTGCGGCTGCAGCCGGTTAAGATCTTCTTTTAGATTTTGCTCTGCGCTCCCGGCACAACCACAGGCTGGCAACGGCGCTTCATCCTGCTGCAAAGTTTGCAGATGCTCTTTCACCGCTTCTTCATCAAATTGTTCTGCCTCCCGTTCAATGATCTCTATGGCCCCCCGGGGACATTCCCCGAGGCAATTCCCCAGGCCGTCACAAAAACGCTCGTTAATCAGGCGCGCTTTACCGCCAATTACCTGCAGGGCGCCTTCCGCACAAGAGGGAATGCACAACCCGCAGCCGTCACACTTCTCTTCATTAATCTTGATAATTTTACGCAGTACTTTCGCCATCATTCTTTCCCTCCGTAATTTATTTTTTTAGGCCACAACACAGCCGCAGCCTTCTACCTCACCCTGCCCCACCAGAGCGTCCAGGAGAACGGCTTTCCGATCTTGCCCTGCCGTGTAAAGTATGCAGGATATTCCCCGCTCTCCCGGTAGGAGAGGTTGCCGGGTAACTACCGGTTTGCTATTAACCTGGGCAGGTTCTAAGCGAAACGGATCAGGCGCTGTTTTGGCCCAGCAACTGAACCAGGATTTGCCCCTCTTCGTCCTTAAGAGTTTGGCCGTGCCATTGCTGGAGTAACGCGCGGGCCCTGGACACCGCTTCCACCGGGAAATGATGTTCTTCAATGAGCTTATTTAAAAAATGTTCGCTGCCGTTGATCCGGCCCAATTCACCGGCTCCCAGAACCACCAGCGCAATCAGTACAGGCAGCGGGTCCACCATGCTTTCCCGGCACTTTTCTTCGGCAGCGCAGAGCTGTTCTTTAATCTTTTTCTGCTGCAGCGGCAATCCGGGGAGCAAGCGTGACAGCTCCAGTTCCAGCACCCGGCGCAGCGGCAGTGGCGCTCTTCCCCGCGCGACGACGCCCAGGCACTGCTCGGCGTAAGCGCACCACTCGGCGCAGCCCAGGTTAAAGCGCGGGTTGGCTACTTTTTGCTTGCACTGCGGGCAGCGGACCCGAATATCTGTCTTCCAGAATTCTATTAAAGCACCGCAATGCGGGCACGGCTCTTCGTGAATATCTTCCGCTGTCCAGTAGCGGGTATCCTGCCCGGGGCATTTCGTTGAAATCATTAGACCGCCTCCCCATTTATAACTTAATTGGTTAGTTATATTATAGTGGCTTTTCGTTTATTTGGCAACAACTTTTTTTTGCACAAAAAAAGCTGCCCCTCTGGGACAGCTCGCTAAATTACTTCTTAGATAATGAATAAAACAACAACGAGAATGGTCCAGCTACTCTCCATACACCCACTGGTCCCGGGAAGCCTGGTAGGAGCATATTTCTCCCTCTTCAAAGAAGAGCCCGATTTCACGCTGCGCGCTCTCCAGGGAATCGGATCCGTGCACGACATTGTTCCCCGTAAATACCGCCAGGTCTCCCCGGATGGAACCCGGGGCGGCTTTCCGCGGATCAGTGGCGCCGATGAGATTACGGGCCTGGGCTACTACGTCGTCACCCTCCCAGACCATGGCCACAACCGGTGCCGAAGTAATGAAGCTGACCAGGCTCTCATAAAAAGGTTTGCCCCGGTGCTCGCCGTAGTGCCTGGCTGCCAGTTCCGGCGAAATTTGCATCATTTTCATCGCTACAAGCTTCAGTCCTTTTCTTTCCAGCCGGCTGATCACTTCACCGATCAGGCCTCGCTGAACCCCATCGGGCTTCACCATAATGAAAGTGCGTTCTTTTTGCTTCATTAATAACCCTCCCCGGCAACCCCGGTTTAGTTGCCTGATTTTGTGCGCTCCGGCCCCGGCAGGGGGCGGTTGAAGCGATCCCGGCCCCTACTCCTTTCAAAGAAGAGGGGTGTTTAAGGGCGCTAATAAGTGGTTAATAACTTATCGTCATCAATTACCACTGTGGTGCTATCCCTCCGCTTGCGGATATCCCTGGGGATGGCAAACATACCCCGGTGAGTTTCGCTGTCGTAAAAGGACAGCTCCAGTTTTCGCTCCGCAGCGCGGATGTCGATCTCTGCCGGATCAAATTTCTCCAGCTCGCCGTCTTTCGAGGCGATAGCGAAGCCCCAGTCGGTGTTAAAAGAGGGAATAAAAGCCCGGTAAGACAAGACTCCGGGCATTACCTGTTTGATGGTATTATAGACAGAATTATACACATCAATAAAGGCGTAGCTGAAATCGCCGCCCTGTAAAGCAAGGATGCCGCCATCCAGCAGCCTCTCCTTAATGAGCCGGTAAAACTGCCAGGTATAGAGGCGCAGCGCCGGCCCCTCTTCCACCGGTTCGGGAATATCGCTGATAATGATATCAAAGCGGATATCGTTCTCTTCCAGGTAGCGCCGCGCGTCCAGGTGCAGCAACTCTACCCGGGGATCGTCAAAAGAGCCGCGGTGCCAGTGCGGCAAATACTTCTTGCACAGGTCTACCACTTCTTCATCGATATCAATCATAACCACTTTTTCGACCGTGGGGTGGCGCAGGATTTCGCGCAGGGTAGCCCCTTCTCCGCCGCCGATGACCAGCACGCGGCGCGGGCGGGCATGCATAAGCATGGCCGGGTGAACCAGCGCTTCATGGTAGATATATTCATCGCTTTCCGCAGATTGGATTTTACCGTCCAGGACCAGGATACGGCCAAAAAAAGTTGTATCGGCTATCTCTACCTGCTGATACGGCGTGCGTTTACAGACAAGATATTCCTTAACCGCAAACATGTGAGCGGTGCCTGGTGATGTTTGCTCGATGAACCATTTATGCTCTTTGGATGACAAGCATGGTCCTCCTTCTGCTGCCATGATAAACCGCGGCAGGCCTGGGCCGGCAGACCTGCCGCGAAAATTACAGTATAGCCTTTAGTATACTTGGCACCCTCACCGGGGGCTAGAAGTTTACAGCCGGTTTATGCTGCAGCTCAACATCAAAGATGCCGCGCTTTATTTCACGGGCAGTCATATTCTGGGCCGCAAACTTCTGTTTCAAGTAATTACACGAAACCCATGGGTCAACAGTCTGACCGCATGTAAAAATGTCGATAGCGGCATATCCGAATTCCGGCCAGGTGTGGATAGCCAGGTGTGACTCCGATATCACTACCACGCCGCTGACTCCCTGGGGGCTGAATTTATGGAAAACAGTTTCTCGTATTTCAGCTCCCGCCTCCAGGGCTGCTGCCACCATATCCTGCTCGATCTGAGCTGGATCATCCAGCATTTCTGCCGGGCAGCCGTAGAACTCGGCCAAAATATGACGGCCTAAAGCGCTCATCTCTGATACCTCCTTGTATCCTTTTTTTGTGAAAAGCATCAAGATACATTTTAACAAATTAATTATAAAAGTCAATTACGTGGAGGAAAAAATGTGATCGGTCTGTGATATTGTCACCCCGTAAGCGGTCTGAGAAAATGTCACCATGATGAGAGGAGACATTTTCTTGAACCAGAAAGAAGCAAGAAGGGTGTATGTAATGGAACAGGTAGTGCAAGGACAATTAA
>JAKPEE010000146.1 GCA_029552125.1 Bacillota bacterium
GTCTATGCTCATTACAATACCCCGCTCACCGAAGTATACCTTGAAGCACAACAGCTGCTTTCAAGTGTAGCCAAAGAGAAAACCGGCCGGGACAGCCTCGCCATCACCGTCTGGAAAGGCGCCGGCAAAGTGCTCACCTGGACGGCACCGTGGGACAGCTTTATATACGCAGATGGGAAAGAGAACAAGATTGATGATTTTGTTAAAAGCTTCCGCGAAGGATTTGATAAGGGGAATGAGACCGGCGAATTTAGCAACACCTTCTTCTACAATCTTCAAACCCGGCTCGCCATATTTTCTGACGAGGAAATTGTTCCCCCAGGTCTTGGCAATAACGAAGAGGAATCGCTTCTCAAGGGAATTCTCATTGCCGAGTATATGAAGAGCGGAGCAAAGCCCACCCGTGAAGAAGCCGAGGCTAGAATGAGCAAGCTGCTCGAACTATGCCGCCGTGCCTGGAGAGATTCCGAAGGGGTAGTTCAATATGACCACAAAAGACTATACCTGAATAGCATATTCCTGGTTAAATTCCTGGTCGAGAAAGGGGTGTAAAAATGATTTTACAGAGCTGGGATTTTAGCTTGCTCGACACCGGTTTCTTTCGCTCCGGGCAGCCTTTTCACGCCGGGGAAGGTGGATATAACCGTATCATCAGCCATTTTCCCCCACCCATGCGCACGCTCCAGGGGGCCATCCGCACTGCCCTGGCGACAGCCCGGGGGTGGCGCCCCCTTCAAAAAAGCAAGTTGCCCGATGGGCTTGGGGATGCTGACAGCCTGGGAATGTTGTCCCTGCGGGGGCCGTACCTATTGTGGGATGAAAAGCCTCTTTTTTCGGCGCCGCTGAGCGTCCTGATTAAAAAAATGGAAACCGATTCTGCATCGAACTGGGAGATAAAAAGCACCCGCCTTGTTCCCGGCGGAAAATATAACTGTGACCTCGGTCAGGACGTGTGCCTGCCCCAGAAAAAAGAAAAGCTGGACGGAGCCTACCCCCCGGAAAATCTCTACCTTACCCGGAAAGGCTACAGTGCCGTTGCCAAGGGAGAACCTATACCGAAAGATGAGGCATTCTTTCAAGATAAATTATGGCACGAAGAGGCGAGGATCGGTCTTAAACGTGATGCTGCAACTCGCACCACTGAAGATCACAACCTTTACCGAATCGTCCATATCCGGCCGGACTACCACCTGAAGATAAGAGTCATCGTCGACGGGCTCCCCGGCGATTGGCCTACGTTGCAGAAGCAGATCCTTCCCCTGGGCGGTGAAGGACGCCTGGCAGCGGTGGAAATAAACCTAATTACCACTGACGATTACCAAAGATCGCTCCCCGAGCTCCCCAAGCTCGAGCCGGCGGAAGATGGCTTGGTGCGCTATACTATCTCCCTAATCACTCCTGCTTCCTCTACCAGCAGGGAGCAGCTTAAGAAGCTCATACTGGAGGGGCCCGAAAAGGCTCCCGGCAATTGTGTCAGCGCCTGTATTGGAAAGCCTCATCTCTATGGCGGCTGGGATCTGGAAAAACAGGTGCCCCGCCCGCTGCAGCCTTTCCTGCCTCCCGGCAGCACCTGGTTTTTCGAGGCCTCGGCGGAGGATATAGGAAATATCGAAGCCCTGCATGGAAGCCATATTGGGGACAAAGAAGCTTACTCTTATGGTTACGGGCAAGTATTAATTGGTAAATGGGAGGTTGATTAAATATGACCAGTGTCATTATGGGAATGCTGGCGGAAACCAGTTTGCATCCCGGAACCGGGCAGGTTAGCGGTACCGTCGATTTGCCGGTCGCCCGCGAGAAAACCACCAATTACCCGGTAATAGTTGGCTCCAGCCTGAAAGGCGCGCTGAAGGATACCGCTGAACAGTATCTGACGCGTAACAAAATAGACTTAGATCTCAATCAAGTATTTGGCACTCAAAATCAGGCCGGCGCCGTTGCCGTCACCGACGGCCGCCTCCTGTTGCTGCCGGTGCGCTCCCTGAACAGCCATTACAAGTGGGTCACCTGCCCTTATCTCCTGGAGCGTTTCCAGCGCGACTGCGAGTTGGCCGGCTTAACGGGCGTGTCATTTGATCTTCAACCTTTACGCAACTTGGAGGATGGCAAAGCCCTCGCTGTTGGAAAAGGAAGACTCTATATCGAAGACATCCAATTAGAAATAGAAGCTGGTGCAAAGCTGGAATCCTTTGCCGAGGAAATCAAATCGCTGATCAAGCACGATTCGGTAAAAGAGCGCCTGGCTGATAACCTCGTCATCGTAAATGATAAAGAATTTAATTTTTTTGCAACGTACTCCCTGGCGATAAACGCGCGGAATCAACTGGATAACAATAAAATAAGCCAAAACCTTTGGTACGAAGAAACTATACCGCCCGATAGCCTCTTTTATACCCTTCTTTTTGCCCGCCCCGGCGAGGAGGGGGCCCTGGACTCTTTAGTTCAAATGTTCAAGCAACATCCCTACCTGCAGGTTGGGGGCAACGAAACAGTGGGCCAGGGATGGTGTGCGATAAGCTGTATCGATGGCGGGGGTGAAAACAGATGAAAAAATCAAAGCAAACTTTACAACAGAAACGAGCCGAACATGCCCTTAAAAGGATTAAAGACGCTGATGAGAAGTACAAGGACAAAGAAGAAAGGAAAAAATTCGTGTCCTATGCCGAAAGCGCCCCGGCTTCCATTCTCATCAACGGCCTGGGACAGGCCATGGCCACCCTTCTGGCCCAGGCTAAAGGAAATCAGGAAGAACCTCATGGAGCCATCTATGCTGCCTTGAAGGACTGGCTTTGCCGGGACAGCACCATGGCCCCCTACAAGGGCTGTAAAGATTTGATCACTGCCATTACTGAAGGCGATCGCGACAGCTACCTGCACGCGCAGGCAGAGGCGCTGTCATACCTGGAATGGTATAAAAAATTCGCGGTTGCATTCATAAAAACTGACTAGCAAGGGGGGAAAAACGTGCGCCTACCACTTTATCAATCTGAAAGTCATAAAAGTGAACCCCTCATAAAGCAGAGCCATCAAGGCAATGCCGGGCTTAGATTTAACAAGTTTTTTATTCACTGGGATAAGGACTGGAAAATTACAGAAGGGAAAAAAGATAAAGAAGGGGGCAAAATGCAGTGGATAAAATCTATCAGCGAGCGTCCGGTAGGCAGCAGAAGCCTTCTATCTGAAGCAGTAGAACGCCTCATTAATCTAATTGAAGATAGGGCTGGAGAATTCCGCTGCTACAGGACTACCTGGCGCTTTGCCACCGGCCTGGGGTTGAACCATCCCATTGAAAACGGGATGACCTGGCACCACACCCTGGGAGTTCCCTATCTACCCGGGTCATCGTTCAAAGGGCTGGTCAGGGCCTGGGTTGAACAATGGTTGGAGCATTCCAAAGATGACATAAACCGCATATTCGGTTCGCAGGAAA
>JAKPEE010000149.1 GCA_029552125.1 Bacillota bacterium
CGGCGAGGTCCACCTGTCAACATCAGCCACTGGTGAGGATTTAAAGGCCAGCTCCATCTCATCTTCGGCAATTCCCCAGCCACCGCCGCTTCTCCGCCTGGCCCTTAAGGCCCAGTCATGGACACCATGAAAATCAACGCCGGCCGCAAAAATATCGGAGTTGCGAGCCAGACCCAGGGCGGTCAGATACCCACCATAAGACCCACCCCACAGACCAATTCGTTTTGGATCGACCGCCGAATGATTTTTCAAAAATTCAGCTGCGGCCAGAATGTCCTGATACTCGGAGGCTCCACGCGGTCCCTGATTCGGGGCCTCACGGAACTTAGCTCCATAGCCAATTCCGCATCGGTAATTGACCGACAGTACCACATAGCCAGAAGCAGCCAGATACTGATTGAAAGCGTAGCAGTTATGGTAATAACTGCTGTGGTGCCAGGCAGGATACATCTGGCGGGTCGGGCCGCCGTGCATGAAAATAACCGCCGGTAGCCTTTGGCCTGCTTTTACTCCACGTGGCATAAACAGCTGACCGTAGATTTGAAGGCCGTCAGTCGACTTAAAAGATACTACCTGAGGAACAACCAGTTTTTCTTCAGGAAATTCGGGAGCTACCGATTTTATCGCTACGAGTGGCGGCAGTTCCAGGTTGGACGGAGAGTTGCGGTTGTTCAGTGCTTTCATCACCGGCAAGCCCGGCCTTCTCCCTGTTGATTGAATAAAGAAAACGTGTTTGCCATCGGCGGAAACAACCGGTGCCCACTCGAGGGTTTGACCATCGGTTAGAGCTTCAATCGGCCCGCCTTTGACTGAAACTTTGTACAGGTGTTTCCGATTGATATCATTTTTGTTCGCGCTGAAAACAACAAACTGCCCGTCGGGCGAAAGGGCGGCCTGCTCAACTTCGTATGCACCTGAGGTCAGGGGCAGGAGTTCGCCGGATGTCGCCGAGAGCGAGTAAAGGTGCATCCAGCCGGTATGCTCTGAGTAGAAAACGAGGCGGTCGCCAGCTGCCCAGAAGAGCGGCTTAGACGGGTAGCTGTGGGCAAAGCCGCCACCGACTGAC
>JAKPEE010000150.1 GCA_029552125.1 Bacillota bacterium
CTCCGTCGATTTGTAACACCTTGGAACTGAATAATATAAAGTAATAAGGTAATAAGGTAATAAAGCAATAATATAAGGTAAAATGATGGCCCAAAAGGGACAGAAGACCAAAGAGGGACAGAGTATCACGTCCCCATTTTATCGTCCCCATTTTATGTATGGAGTATCAAAGAGGGACAGAGTATCACGTCCCCATTTTATGTTGCCAGGTTGTTTATTAATATGCTATGTATGCTGGCGTGGTGAATATCAGCTGTGAATATGATAAGTATCGCCAGATATCACCCAATAAGGAGGGAAGAAAATGAATATTTTTCATGAACTCGGCCAGAAGAAATGTTCAAGGCTAAAAATGTCTTTTCGTCTGACCCGACCTGTTGCCCTTAACACCTCCCCGACGATACTAATCTCAGTCCGTACTGGCACAATCCCGGTTGTAACAACCAACGCGGCACCCGCCGACACAGCCCCTGCCGATGCAAGTCGAGTCAGGTTATTGGCGGCCGTCTTGCCTCTATTCTTAACTCTTCTTTTGGCCTTGCTTTTAATCCTCCCGGCGCCACCGCTATTTTCTGCCCCGACACAACCGCCACCAGCCTTCAGTCTCGAAACTGTCCTCAGCGCTCCCCACACTTCGCAGCTTACTACCTCGCCCACCGGCAACCGTCTGGCCTGGGTCATGAACGTCAAAGGGGCAAAAAGCATCTGGTTGGCAGAGGCCCCCGACTACAAGGCACGTCAGCTCATTCTCTACGATATCGATGACGGTAGAGAGATTTCCGGCCTGCAGTTTACTCCAGACGGCCAATCTCTCCTCTACACCCACGGCAGCGCCTATAATCCGACCAGCAGCCCCCGCCGCCCCGAGCAGGTCATCAAAGTTGTCGATATTCAATCTGGCCAGGAGAGCCTCCTCGCCGAGGGTCAGGCGCCATTGGTTTCCCCTGACGGCCAGAACCTGCTTTTTACCCGTGCCGGTCAGCCTTATGTGATTTCGCTCGATAGTGCTTCGCCGGCGAAAGTTCTCTTCCAGGCCCGCGGCACCAGTCGTTCCTACAGCTGGTCACCCGATGGGAAAAAGATCCTTTTTGTGAGTAACCGCGAAGCTCACAGCTTTATCGGTGTTTATGATCTCACTCAGGATAAAATTACCTGGCTTCTCCCCGATGTTTACCGTGATATGTATCCGGTTTGGTCGCCCGATGGCCAGCGCGTGGCCTTCATCAGGATGCTCCCGGGGCGCGCTCAGGGGCAGACCGAGTCTCTCGGCCGCGGTCAGGCTGTCTCTTATTCTATCTGGGTTGTGGATCTAGCCAGCTTAAAAGGTCGAGCTATCTGGGAGACAAGAACCGGCGGTGGCTTTGCTCACAGCTACCCGTCCCAACCGCTCTTCTGGGCAGCCGATGACCGCCTTGTTTTCTACTCAGAACATACTGGTTGGATGCACCTTTACTCGCTCTCGGCGACCACCGGCGCCCTCCAGGCCCTGACCTCAGGTGAATATGAAGTTGAGCAGGCTGCCCTTTCGCCCGACGGGCAGTTTGTTGTTTTCAGCGCGAACAAAAATGATATCAATCGGAAACACCTGTACAAAGTCTCAGTCAAAGGCGGGCCGATTGAAGCTCTAACCGATGGTCAAACCCTCGAGTGGGCACCGGTTGTTTCCGCCGATGGTAAACACGTTTTCTTTATTCAATCAACAGGCAGAAGGCCGGGCTTGCCGGTGATGAAAGCACTCAGCGGCCGCAACTCTCCCTCCAACCTGGAACTGCCGCCACTCGCAGCGATAAAATCGGTAGCTCCCGAATTTCCTGAAGAAAAATTGGTTGTTCCTCAGGTAGTATCTTTTAAGTCGCCTGACGGCCTTCAAATTTACGGTCAGCTGTTTATGCCACGTGGAGTAAAAGCCGGCCAAAGGCTACCAGCGGTTATTTTCATGCACGGCGGCCCGACTCGCCAGATGTATCCGGCCTGGCATCACAGCAGTTATTACCACAACTGCTACGCTTTCAATCAGTATCTGGCTGCTTCTGGCTATGTGGTGCTGTCGGTCAATTTCAGATGCGGAATTGGCTACGGAGCTAAGTTCCGTGAAGCTCCGAATCAGGGACCGCGTGGAGCCTCCGAGTATCAGGACATTCTGGCCGCAGCTGAATTTGTGAACAACCACCAGGCGGTCGATCCAAAGCGGATTGGTCTGTGGGGTGGGTCTTATGGTGGGTATCTGACCGCCCTGGGTCTGGCTCGCAACTCCGATATTTTTGCGGCTGGCGTTGATTTTCATGGTGTCCATGACTGGGCCTTAAGGGCCAGGCGGAGAAGCGGCGGTGGCTGGGGAATTGCCGAAGATGAGATGGAGCTGGCCTTTAAATCCTCACCAGTGGCTGATGTTGACAGGTGGACCTCGCCG
>JAKPEE010000151.1 GCA_029552125.1 Bacillota bacterium
CGCCGTGAAATGCCCGGCTCCACTTTGATCGCTGCCTTGATCTCATCTATGATGGTTTCAGTGTAACGCTGACCCTGTATTAGCATGCTTCTATGCTACATCAATCGACCCCCGGTGTCAAGTGTGTGCTCGGATCACCCCTTGATGGGGGAGGGCCGGGGTGGGGGTGACGATTTTAGGAATCGCCCTGCTTTCGGTTTTTCCCCCTCTCCCTGGCCCTTTCCCACCAGGGGAGAGGGAACAGCCGTCGCTGACAAGATTTCGGTTTAGGAGGATCGAGATGGTGGAGCAAAAGCAGCTGGAGCAGTTGCTGCTGAACCTGCTGGAACCGGGGGTGGAGAAAACTACCGCCCAACTGGTGGAAGAGCTGCGCATGGAATACCCGCGGCAGTGGCGTGAACTAAAGCGGGAGGGAGAGCAGCTTTTTGGCGCCAGTTGCGGGGCCACTCAGCAGCCGGCCACCCGGGTAACCCAGGCCCTGTTTGATCTTTACGCCAAAAAACGCTGCAGCCGGCGCAAAGACGGTGAATACTGGTGGTCCCTGAGGCAGGAAGACTAGGTTCAGATGTCGGAATAAAAATTAAGGGGCGGCATACCGCCCCCTTAATTTTTGTATTACTGTATGAGGTTAGAAAAACCAGGAAGCCAGCCGCTGCGGCAGGTCCCGGCTGATCAAGGACCAGAAGAAGCTGCCGGTGCCTTCAGGGCCGGTTTCTTCGCCGGCAATCGTAATTTTTTTGGTCGGTCCTGTTACTTCAGAAGTGATGCCATCTTTTACTGCTACAATAGTATAGGTATATTCGCCGGGAGCTAAATCTTCGTCTACGTATTCCCGGCTGGTTCGATCATTTATGACAATTGGCGGCGTCGATTCGATGCCGTTGACAAACCTGGTGATAATAAAACCGTCAATGATCGCTTCATGGAGATATTTCCAGGAAAGTTTGATATTATTGCCACTCTGTTCAGCATTGAAAGTCAGCGGCCGGGGCGGTGGCTGGGGCGGCTTCTCTTCTTTGAAGGTAACCCTGGCTATCGCCGCCTCGGAGTGGCCGTGCTCGTAGACGGCGTAAATGCAGTAAACATAGGTTTTCCCGGGCTGCACGTCTTTGTCGCTATAGCGGCGCTGGTTGCCGGGCAGGCTTACCAGAAGCTCCAGGTCGGTTTCACCCTCGGTTTGCCTGTAAAGGTGATACTCTTCAACCCGCGGGCCGCTGTGCTCCCATTCCAGGAGGATATCATTGTTTCTCTCCATGGCGGTGAAAGACGTAATGCCCCCTGAAAATTCCGTGTGGACGCTGCACTTTTCGGTGGGAGGCTTCTCCTCTACATCCGCCGGCTTCCGTCCTGCCCCTTTAGGCCAGCGCCCATCGGTGGTGATAAAATCGGGGCGGTCGAAAAATGACTTTTTCTTGATCTGATCTTCCGGGCAAAACTCATTGGCCAGGTCTCCGGAAACTTCACAAATTTCGAGCGTGACATGCATGTTGCAGGGCATCCGGGGGACATGGTCGGCCAGGAAATAATCGGAAACCACCGTCTCCGCTTCCCGGCATTCATCGCTGGGCAGCAGGCCCGACTTGGAGCATACTTCCCGCCGCACCACCCCGCTGGGCGCCGGCGGGAACTGTTCGACCGGCAGGGTTTCAAATACTTTACTGAAAACCTGCCGCAAGACGGCGGTGGTGTAATTCCAGCCGTTGGGAATAGTGCCCATCAGGTTGATGTCGTAGCCCATCCAGAAAGAGGCGACGATGTTGGGTGCATAGGCACAGAGGTAAATATCCCGGGCGTCGTCAGTGGTGCCGGTCTTGGCCGCCATGGGGCGCGGGCTTTGCAGCCCTGTGGCAGTGGTATAGCGGACCACGTCCTGGAGGATATCGTTGATAATAAAAGTAGTCTGGGGCGACAAAACCTGCTGCGGATTGGCTTTATGTTCATAAATAATCTGCCCATTGCTGTCCTCAATCCGTTGGACGGCGTGCAAATCGACCCTGATCCCGTTATTGGCAAAAACGCTGAAGGCCTGGGCCATGTCCAGGGCGGTCACTTCCCGGGAGCCGAGGGTCCAGCTCGGCAGCGCATCCGAGGGTTCAAATGTGGAAATGCCCATCTTGCGGGCGTATTCTGCACCCTTTTCTAGCCCTAAGGCCTGGTAAGCCCGCACCGCGGGAAGGTTGTATGAGTAAGCCAGGGCCCTGCGCACCGTGACCATGCCCCGGAAATTGCCATCGTAGTTTTCCGGGAACCAGCCTCCCGGCCCGATCAGCGGGGCGTCGTCCAGGGCCGAACCGGCGCCCAGCAGCCCTTCCTCGATAGCCGGAGCATAAGTAATGACCGGTTTAATCGCCGAACCGGGCTGGCGTTTGCTTAAAAAACGCAAATCTTCGTTTTGGTTTTTGGCGTAGTTCCTTCCGCCGCCCAGGGCCCAGATGGCTCCTGTTTTCGGGTCGGTTAAGACCAGGGCGGATTGGGGCTGCGGTTTTCCCTTTTCTTCGTCGATATAGGCATCGGGGTAATCGGCAGGCAGCCGGCCGTTGTTGGCATTGATCGCTTCCTGTAACTTGTCCATGTTGATAAACAGGGTGCGGGGGTAGAGATCGTGGTTATTAAGTACAGTTTCCACATGAGCCTGGATGTCTGTATCCAGGGTGGTATAAACTTTTAAGCCCCCGGTGTAGATGGCCTTGTACGCTTCCTCCCGGCTTCCGTATTCCGGCAATTCGCTTAAAATATTGACTAGCTCGTGGTGGACCACGTAATCGACATAGTAGGGGTGCGGGTAAGCAAAAGTGGGCGGCTCCCCGTAAACAAATTCGGCGCTCAGAGCCTGCTCGTATTCTGCCTCGCTAATGAACTTGAGGCGCTTCATATTGCCCAGCACCAGTTTGGTCCGGGCGATCCCGGCTTCTTCATTGGCAAAAGGGTTATAATACTCGGGTGAACGCACTATTGCCGCCAGGTAGGCCGCTTCATGGAGTTCCAGTTCGCCTACGCTTTTATTGAAATACATTTGGGCGGCAGCTTCCACGCCGTAAGCGCCGTTGCCGAAATAGATCCGGTTCAGGTACATCTCCAAAATCTCTTCCTTGGAATACTGGCGCTCGAATTTGATGGCCAGCCAGATCTCCTGGGTTTTGCGCTTGATGGTTTTCTCGGTAGTCAGGAAGGCATTCTGCACCAGTTGCTGGGTAATAGTGCTGGCCCCCTGGGTGAAGCTGCGGGTGCGCAAATTGACCACTGCGGCCCGGATAAAGCCGATGATGTCCCAGCCAAAATGTTTTTCAAAGCGCTCGTCCTCTATGGCAATAAATGCTTTCTGCACGTGATCCGGGATACCCTCCAGGGGTACGAGAATCCGGTTTTCTGCGCCGTGCAAAGCCGCCACTTCCCTGTTGTTTTTGTCGTAAAGGTAAGAGGTCTGGACAGTCTCCAGGGCGGCCCGGTTGATTTCGGGTGCGTCCGAGATATAGATTAGCCCTATCGTTATACCGGTAATCCCGACTAACAGTACAAATATGGCCGCGGCAATGATAATCTTGCGAATTATATTTTTATTAGGCAATTTCTGGCTGCTTTGGCCCGATGTTTTTTTCTGATCCAGGGGCTTCTTTCTTTCAGCCATATTTTGAGAGCCTCCTCTCTCTTCAAAGGGAACAGAAGATCATGCCCATTATAGCACAATCTTCATGCTAGCTTCACCTTTTTAATGAAATTTAATTGCTGTTAACAATATCAACTCAAGTCATTCATAATTTAGGCAAAGGGCAGGTTAAACCCTTGTGGAAAAAAAAGAAAGCCATAAACTCGCCACCGCAGCACTGTGCAGATAAGAGCAAATAAATATACACAATTTACCTTTGATCAGGTAAAATATTAACGTGGTTAAATTTGCCGTTAACTTCAGCAACAGATGAAGGAGGAGTTCGCAGATGAGTACCAAGACGGTAGAAGAGCTGGCCAGGCAATCCGCTACAGAACTTGATCCTTTTTTTTATCCCGAGTCAGTAGCGATCATCGGGGCCAGCCAGGATCCGTTTAAACCCAACGGCATCCCCCTGGTCCTTTTTAGCCTGTTCGGTTATCAGGGCCGCCTCTATCCGGTTAACCCAAAGTATAAAGATGTAGGCGGGTTAAAATGTTTTCCCTCCATTATGGATGTGCCTGAAATCGTAGACCTGGCTATCGTCGGGGTGGCGGCACCCCTGGCTATTAAGGTCATCAAAGAATGTGCGGCCAAGGGGATCAAGGCGGCAATCGTCTTCACCTCGGGATTTGCCGAAACCGGGGCCGAAGGGCGGCGCCTGCAGGAAGAGATGCGGGCGGTGGCCGCGGCTGCGGGGATGCGCCTGCTTGGACCGAACTGCCTCGGCATTCTTAACTATTACAACGGCAATACAGCGAGCTTTTTCTATCACCAGAAACCGGAGCATTTAGTCCACCCGCAAACCCTTTCATTCATCACCCAGAGCGGCGGTTTGGGCGGGATCATTTACCAGATGGTGATTCAGTTCTCAGTAGGTTTTAACTACTTTGTCAGCACCGGCAATGAGGCTGATGTCTCTTTTGCCGAGATCCTTAATTACCTGGCGCGGCGGGAAGAAGTGTCCCTGATCGGCGGCTACATGGAAGGGCTGCAGCAGCGGGACGGACGCCTTTTTATGGCCGCGTGTGACCAGGCGCTGAAACAGCGCAAGCTCATTACTCTTCTCAAAATGGGCCGCACCGCCAGCGGCGCAGCAGCGGCGGCCTCCCATACCGGCGCCCTGGTAGGCGAAGATCGCGTTTACGACGGGGCTTTTAAACAACTGGGAGTGCTGCGCTGCGATGATGTGGAGCAGATGAATGCCCTGATTACTCTATATGCTGCGGGGCGCCTGCCGGCCGGTAAAAAAATGGGGATTATCACCATATCCGGCGGCGGCGGCGTGGTAGTGGCGGATAAATGTCCCCAGTATGGCCTGGAGGTAGTCGGTTTAAGCGATGAAACCCAGAGGGGCCTGCGTGAGTTTTTCCCCTCCTTCGGTGCGGTGCGCAATCCTGTTGATTTGACTTCCCAGCTCATGCTGGAGCCGGAGCTGTTCCAGAGGGCTATTCGCATGGTTATTGAAGATCCCCGGGTGGACGTGGGAGGCTTCTTTTACAACCTGGAGATGCCCAGCCCGGGTTCAGCGGAAAAAATTATTGAAACATACCACCAGGTCAAAAAGCCCCTGGTCGTTTTCACCTGGCCCACAGGCGTCGACTTTGCCGTGGAATCGAAAAAAAGGCTAATTCAGGCCGGGGTACCTGTCATTGAACATATTCCCAGCGGGCTGTGGGCCATCGCCGCCCTGGCCGACTGGGTTAAGCAGGCTGAGCAGAGGCAGCCTTTCCCTGTTTATATCCCGGATCAAGCGCACCAGAAGGCCCTGGAAATTATCAAGCGGGCGCAAAGTGAGCAGCGTGGCGTTCTGACCGAATCACAATCCAAAAGTGTCCTGGCGGCCTACGGTATTCCGGTAACCCGGGAAAAGCTGGCCCGCAGCGCCGCCGAAGCGGTGCAGTACGCCGCGGAGATCGGTTATCCCGTGGCTTTAAAAATTGAATCGCCGCAAATCCTCCATAAAACCGAGGCCGGCGGGGTGGTGCTGAACCTGCCCGATGAAGCGGCCGTAGTCAGCGCTTATGAGCAGATCCTGCAGAGAGCCCGGAGCTATAACCCTGAGGCTGTTATTGACGGTGTCCTGGTCCAGGAAATGCTTTCACCCGGCCTGGAAGTAATCATCGGCCTGAAGAGCGATCTGGTTTTCGGGCCGGCTGTTCTTTTCGGGTTGGGCGGGATCTTTGTCGAAGTATTGAAAGATGTGGCGATCAGGGTGGCGCCCCTAAGAGAACAGGACGCCCGATCCATGCTGGACGAAATCAAGGGCCGGGCTCTCTTAGACGGTGCGCGCGGCCAGGCGCCTCGCGACCGCGCTGCGCTGGTATCTATATTAATGAAGCTTTCCCGCCTGGCCGTGGAACTGGAAGATTATATTGCCGAGCTGGATCTCAACCCGGTTATGGTTTACGAGGCGGGGGCGGGAGCAATAGCCGCCGACGCCCTCATCGTTCTGAAGAATCAGTAGCGCGAGCCTCGCACCGGCCTTACGGGATTCCTATATTAACCGGCTCAGCACAACTTTATCTATCTCTACAAAAATTTGCGGAGCATCGTAAAATATGTATGGGCGAGGCATATCTCGCCCGCTCTATTTCCTTCCAAAAACGGTAGGGGCGGGCTTCCACGCCCGCCCGCATATCCTTTCCTTATTGTCATCCTCTCAATGTTTATTTCTCCGCATTCAAGCTTGCCTTTCCCAATCCTTCAGGAGATGTCAATCAATGTTTTATGCCTTCGGAAACTTTATCCGTTACAGGTAGCCTCTTTGATACAGGACCCTGGCTGCGGCTATGGCGATGATCGCCCCCACCGGCACCAGGACGCTGACGGAGCCGGCCAGGGAGGGCACCGCAATAAAGAGGACCAGCATGAACAGGAGGGGGATCAGGGCTATCTTCCAGTTCTTGGAGATGAAAACCACGGCCAGGGCGCCAAAGAGAGCCGGCAGGATATTGGCAAAGGCCGGGGCCAGCAGCTCCGATTCCAGGATGGGCTGCAGCCGGGATAAGAGGAGCACCCCGGCAATAATGATCAGGGTGGTGACGATGGAGGAGACGGCGATGGATATGGTGGAGATAAGCTCTCCTTCCTCGGTGCCCGGTTTAACCCCGGCAATCTCCATGGCGTTCAGGGCGCAGGGAAGCTTGAGGTTGGCTATGTTGCCGGTGACAAACCCGAGGTAGGAGCCGCCTGAACCGAGCATGGGCGAATAGGTGAAAGCCTCGATAGCCCCCACCGTCCAGAAGATAGGCACCACTCCCATCAGCCCTTTGATCAGCGCCGCCCCGTCGGGCCAGGCGCTGTAGTATATGCTTGCCGCCGCCGGGAACAGCATAAGCATGATTATGGCCAGCGAACACCAGATTCTGCCCCAGGTATGGACCTTTTCACTGTAAGATGTTTTCATTTTTTATTCTCCTCCTATCCCAGCAGCCTGGTAATGGGAATGGAGAGGGCCATGGCCCCCAGCATGCTGATGGGCAGGGCATAATCCTCCATCCATTTGACCTTTAAGACTTTCACGAAAAAGCCGCAAATCAGCATGAGCAGGGAAGAGATGATCATGACAAAGACGGGGATCCAGCCCCTGAGGCCGGCGGTGATATCGGCGAAGATCATCCCCAGGAAGGCCGAGATCATGCCCATGAAAAGGGCGGTGAGGAAAATTTCTCCCCACCTGGTATCCCGCTTTTTCAAGCTCTGGATGCCTCCCTGGATCTTCTTCAAGAACAGCGTGACGATAATCAGGCCGGACATGATGCCCAGGGTCATGACCCAGGCGATGGTAGAATATGTTTTTGGGTCGGTTACCCCTTCAGATACGGGGACCCCGAGGGCGGCCGCTGCGGAAGTGGCTGCCGGCAGCTCGTAGGTCAGGGCGCCCAGGACGCTCAGCCTCAGCCAGGGCAGGGGTAGCCCCAGGAACCTGGAGAGGGTGATCACGCCCAGGATAATGGCGATGGAGGGGGCTATGGAGAAGGCTAGGCTGCTCCGGACCACTCTTCTCAACACCTGCGCTTCAATGCCCAGCTCCTTGGCCCGCAGCCAGGACTGGCGCAGAAAGAAGATCGACTGGGCTAGCACAAAAAGGACAATAACACCGGCTGTAATGAACAAAAAAGCGCTGTTAAGGTTAAATTCTCTCAAATAAATCCCATCCTTTAATGTTTTTAATGTAAAACAGGTAAAAATATATTCAATATTCTGCAATTATGTTCCTGCTCCGCCAGCCGGCGGATATAATGGCATGCCCGGTCTTCCTGTCATCCTGAGCGAAGCGAAGGATCTCCGGGCCGGACAAGCGGCGGGGCACAGGGGGGGGCGAACTGTGTCGCCCGCCCCCAAAGGTGTAGAAAAGCCGCCCGCCTGCCGCCGGGGAGAGGGGAGGCTTACTGCTTGAAAAGCTCGATATAGAAGCGGATGCCCCGCTCAATATTTTCCAGCGAAAGCCGCTCGTTGGTGCCGTGGATCCGCTCCAGGTCTTCCTTGGAGATGAGCATGGGAGTAAAGCGGTAAATCTGGTCGCAGACCGGTTCATAGCGGATGGCGTCGGTGCCCCCCATGACGATATAGGGCACGGTAACTGCTTCGGGGAAGATGGCGTAAACCGCCTGCTCTATGGCCTTGAACCCGGTGCCGTCCACCGGTGAGATCCGGGAGGGCTCGGTGGCCTGGATTGTTTCCACCTCGATCCCCTTTCCCACGACCCTGCGCACGTGATCCAGCAGTTCCCGGACGGTCTCTCCCGGAGCGATGCGGTAATTGATTACCGCGCCGGCTTTCTTGGGCAGAACGTTGGGCCTGCTGCCTCCTTCCAGGACCGTTACCGCCGTAGTGGTGCGCAGCAGCGCGCTGCCCGCCCGTGAAGATTGAAAGGCCAGCTTGAACAGGGGGCCGAAGAGCCACAGGTTGGCCAGGATAAGCCGCAGCCCGAAGCCCATCTCCGGGCCGATGTAGGCCAGCGTCTTTTTCAGGTAGGGGCTGATCCGGGCCGGGCGCTGCCGTTTTTCCAGCGCCGCCACTGCCCGCCCGATCATCCCGGCCGCGGTATGCCTGGGGGGCATGGAGGAGTGGCCGGCCTCGCCCTGCGCGGTGATGCGGATATCGGCGTAGCCTTTCTCGGCTATGCCCACCAGGGCGACGGGACGCTTCACGCCGGGCATGGCCCCCACGGTGACGGCTCCGCCCTCGTCCAGGATATACTCAAAGGAGAGCCCGCGCGATTGCAGCAGCTCTGACAGCTTCACCGCTCCCTCTTCGCCGCGCGTTTCTTCATCATGGCCGAAAGCAAGGTAAAAGTCGCGGGGCGGGGTGAAGCCCTCCGCGGCGAGATATTCCACCGCTTCCAGCGCGGAGATGAGCTGGTTTTTTACATCCATCGTCCCCCGGCCCCAGACAAAGCCCTCGGCCAGGGCGCCGCTGAAAGGCGGGTAGAGCCAGTCCTGTTCCGTGCCCACCTCCACGGGGACCACGTCGATATGGGCCAGGAAGAGGGCCGGCTTCAGGCTTTCGTCGCGTCCTTTCCAGCGGTAAAGCAGGCTGTAGCCGTTGACGATTTCCCGCTCCATAACCGCGTGGGCAGTGGGATAGGCCTGCTCCAGGTAGCGTATAAACTTCTCAAAGGGGCCCCAGTCCCCTTTCTCCGGGTCGGAAACGGTAATTGTGGGCAGTTGAACCGCCCCTGCCAGGCGCTCCGCGGCCCGGTCAATATCGATCTTGAGGCCGGGCTGCGGCTCCACCGCGTAGCGCCGGGAACGAAAGGCAGCCGTCCGGCCCAGGATCACAGCCACGATTACCACAACTCCTGCCAGGATCAGATAAACCCAGTGTGGCATGATGCACCTCCAGAGCAACAATTTGGCAATTGTTTTTTTCCATTATACCTCAAAGATCCTTCCGGGCATCTTCATTTCCATAAAAAAATGGTTTTCTTTTTACTTACGGGGAGATAGCACGCGCACGCTCAGTTCAGCCATGCATCTCAGTTCCACAGATATGGTTTAATACAGGACAAACTTAGTTTGGATGTAGCTCTGTAAAGGTTGATTTTTCTACCATATTACTTACGGCTGGCCCTTTTAGAAGTTAGAGGTTAGAGGTCGGAGGTTAGATGATAAACCTTCCATTCTGTCTCCCCGTATATCTTTTCTTGCGGCCGGTAATACTAAAATGTTCCTCAAATTATACCATCTGAAGGAGGTTACAACAGTGCAGGCAACCATGCGCAATGTGGGCAAGGCCGAATTCATGGCTTTGTTTCATGCCTACCAGTCTGAAAAATTATGCTCCAAAAAGTACCAACACTATGCCCAGCAGGTCCAGGATCCACGTTTAAAAAACCTGATTAACGAATTCAACAACCAGTGCCAGCAGCGCGCCCAATGGCTTTCCTCGACCCTGAGCGAAGCCGGCGGCTCGCAGTACATCAGCAGTTAATCATGAACAAAGGAGGCGGTTGTAATGCCCCATCATTTAACGGACAAGGATATCGCCGGGGATATTCTAAACGGGATTAAATTATGCTGCTCCAACTATCTTCAGGCTGTGCTGGAATCCCAGGATCAGAGCATCCGCCAGACCTTCCTCGATTATGAGCGGCAATGCCTTGAGAACCAGGAAAAAATCTTCCGCTACATGCAGGATCAGGGCTGGTATAAAGTGCCCATGAACCGGGATACAATGGATTGACGCCAGCGTACCGGCGGCCTGCTGAACACCGGCAGGCCGCTTTTTAATCGGTTTATTTTTTGCTGTCAAAAGATGCAACCGTCGCGTCTCTATAATCAGCCGCTAAACTGTGTTATAATGTTTTACCGGAGGAGAAGCGATCATGCAAAAATTGCAGCTAAAACCTGCTGATTATATTATAATCGGCCTTCTGATCATCGCCGGCCTGGCCGGGTTCTGGTACAATTATCACCATGGCGGCCAAGGGCAGCAGAAATATGCGGTTATCCATGTGGACAACAAGGTTGTGGCCGAACTATCCTTAAATGACAGCGATCACTACCACTATATCTTCACCTTCGGCGATGAAGCTCAGCATGAAGCGGTAATCGAAGTGGACGGGGGAAGGGTGCGCATGCTGGAATTGGATGCCAGCCTCTGCCCCAGGGGGATCTGCGCGCATACCGGTTGGATTGAGCATTCTTATGAGAGCATTGTCTGCCTGCCTAACCGCATCATGATCGTATTCAGGGAGGCCGACTCCGACGGGCTGGACGGGATTACCTTCTAAGGGAGCCTTTTTTTCTTCTTTAACCCACTTTTTTCACGCATTGACAAAGAAAATAAAGCTCTATATAATTGTTTTAGTTTTTTTGAGGAGTGGGGGCTTTGCGGATTTATCTTCCCGAAGTAAAGCAGCGCAAGGGAGAAGCGGTCCCATACAGTTTTAAAGGTTCGCTTGCCGATTTTTTTGGGAGGGATGAGTTCCCCTGCGGCGGCGAACTGGAAGTTGAGCTAAGCGCCCGCGCCGGAGGTGACAAGGTTCTGATCAGCGGGGTCTTGCATGCTTTTCTTGAGGCGGAATGCTCCCGCTGCCTGCAGCCTTTCCGGCAGGAGGTAAAAACGGATTTTCAGGAATCTTTTGTGATTATTCCGGAGGCAGAAGGTGGGGACCCGCAAGCGCTGGCAGCAGAGGCGGCCAATGAACTCAGCGTTTCGGGGAATTACCTTTATCTCAACGAATTTTTACGCCAGATTATGATCCTGGCCCAGGAATATAATCCCGTGTGCCGCCCTGATTGCAAAGGGCTGTGCGCAGAGTGCGGGGCTG
This sequence comes from Bacillota bacterium, assembly GCA_029552125.1. Classification (GTDB taxonomy): domain Bacteria; phylum Bacillota; class Dethiobacteria; order DTU022; family DTU022; genus JAKPEE01. The sequence goes on from JAKPEE010000151.1 coordinate 11,424, forward strand.
ACTTAAACCGGACTAACTGCGAGTGCCGGGAAGACAGCCAGATCGATTTGCGATTGCTCAAACTTAAAGAACTTAAAAATTGAGAGCCACGTCAAACTAAGGAGGATTAATATGGCTGTTCCCAAGCGAAAAACTTCCAAAGCCAGGCGGGATAAAAGGTACCGTCAATAATTTTTCGCAAATTCATTTACCCGCCTGGTAGGCATCAGTTAACCAGCAGTTACTTTTGAACCATCCATGGCACTCAGTTCCTCAAGATGTCTCATACTCATATAACGCTTGGTTCCCCATTCTTT
>JAKPEE010000156.1 GCA_029552125.1 Bacillota bacterium
CCACTTCTATTGCCACCCTTTTTCCTCCCCGTATAGCCTTTTTCGTCTCTTCTGACTATACAGGTTGTTTTATTAGAAGTGGATCACTTTTTTCCTGGCGTTTCAATTAATTTTGGATCACTTTTATTGTAGCGTTTATAATAGTTGATGACCCATGGTTGGTAAAAGGACTTAAATACTCACTCCAGACTTCTATTGAAGCGCTGATTGATATTGCGTACCATCTTTCTGCTAAACAATTCAATCATGCACCTGTCGATGCTCGGGAGGCGTTGCAATTCTTAATATCAAAAAAGGTTCTTCCATCTGACCAGTTTGAAACGTATTCGGCTATGGTTGGTTTTAGGAATAGGGTGGTTCATGGGTACCAGCAGGTTTCGGATCAGCGAGTTTATGAAATTTCTACTAAAGAGATTGGCAGTTTTGAATTATTTATTGATCAAATCTTACGCTATCTACAGAATTAGTCAGCTTCAACCCGGATTTATGACAGTAATAGTTTATGTAAAGAAACAAGAGTAAGAATCACGGTTTGTAAATTTCCACCGATTGGGCCAGAGACAGGGCTTCATCCGCCGACATATTGCCGGTAATGTTAAAAGCTTTCTTATGCATATGCCAATCAACCTCGATAATATTATAGCGTCGCTTATAAACCAAATACTGAATACCGTTAACTTGTTGAAGGGTTACTTCCGTGTCTTCAACATCATAACCTTTGCCGTAATATCCTCCTTCGCCGGTATCTTCTTGCGTAAATACAATATCCCTATCACCATCGCGAAAGTCCATAATGATAGTGAACAGATTGCCGGCTTCGCAGTATTGAATCTTCTTCAACCTGCTTAGCGGTATAGGGGCCGGTATATACAGATCACCTTCATAGAGGGCTATTAGATCTTCGAAGTTTATCTCATTGAAACTGTACTGCGGGCCCTCTACTTCGTAGATTCTATCAAAATCCGGTTCTTGTGTATCAGCGGGCACATCTTTTTCATCCGTATTAAATTGAATGATCATTTGGGTTTCGCTGATAAGCTTTCTGAAAAAATTCCTTAACGGAAAGCTTGCGGGAAGCGCTTCACCGATACTGGTAATGCTGAGCACAACCAGAAAAGTAAAAATGACGGTCAGGGCCATGGCTACTTGTAGGTAAAGCTTTCCGCGGCGTTTTTTTGTGATTTCATACCTTTTATTGCGTTCATAGGTTTTAATTAAATCTTCAATCCTTTGCCAAAGCCTCTCGGAATCAGGTTCAGCTTGATTAAGGATATATTTTTCTACTGCTTTTGTCAGACAGTGGTCAAAATATCGGTCGTTCATGTTTTTAAGCCCTCCTCTCCCGTATTGACGGCTACGCTTTCATATTCTTTGGCGAGGTACAATTTTATTAACCGGCAGGCCTTATTAAGACGAGATTTAACTGTGCCAAGGGGGATTTGTAATATTTCAGCTAGATCAATCTGGGTTATTTGATTGAAGTAATAGAGGATAAGAATTGTCTTATACTCTTCTGATAACGAATCAATCGCCCGGTAAAGCGTAGTTACCATTTCTTCTTCTTCAATTTTTAGGTAAAGGTTTTCTTCGCTACCGCGTTCGTTAAAGAATTCCACAGCAACAGGAATAATCTTACGGTTTCGCCTTAAATAATCATAAGCCTTGTACGTGGCGGTTTTGATCAGCCAATTTTTTATTTTTGATGTTTCCTTAAAATTTCCGTATCCATATATATACAAAGCGAAAAAACTGTCTTGAACGAGATCTTCCGCTACCTGGCGATCTTTTAGTATGGCCAAAACAATCTTAAATACTATTGGATGGTATTGTTTATAGATCTGATAAAACAACTGATCTTTATCATCCATCAGTCTATCCTCCTCAATACCAAATTAATTATATTTTTTTATAAAATTTCCTGCAAAACCGTGAACCTTTTTCCAGTTCATACGCTATATCTGTAGAGGAGTAAATTAATAGGGAGGAAAAACGATATATGTTTCGCAAGATATTGATCACTGCAGTAGCAATAATTAGTATTATTATCCTTAATCCAGCGGTAGTTGTAAGAGCATCGGAAGTTACCCCGGAGGCCACTTATCTCATAAGCGTTTATAACACCAGCCTAAAAATCGCGCCCAATGATACGTTCGTAATTGAGGGTCGGACCCAGACATACACGGTTGTTGAAAAGGTTAGTGTCACGGTCTATTTGCAGGTATGGAATGGTACCCAGTGGAAAGATATCAAATCTTGGTCAAGCGTTAAAGATAACGACAATCTGGCTTACATTAATGTAAATATCGGAGGAATGCCCAAAGGACATTATTACCGGACGAGAAGTGTGCATAGCGCAACGCTAAACAATTATACAGAAACCTTATCTTCTTATTCGGGCAGTTGTTTTTATTAGGTCTATGGGGGTGATTACGTATCTCTAGTGAGCATTAAAAACCATTTACAAATCTAAAAATCTGGAGGGATCTTAGTGAAAAAAATATTTATTATTCCGCTTGTAGTAACAATAATATTATTAGTATTTTGCAGCTATGTTTTTGCCTATTACTATTCTGGAAGTTGGACAAGTGCTTCTGGATCATATGCACCTTATAAAGGTACTTTTTATACAAATTCTTCTATTGTAGATACGGATGGAGCAGGACAGCATAAAACAGAAATTATTGCAAGAGCACACTCAATGTATTATTCAAGTTCGGCTATTACTGCCATTAGAAATTATTATAATAATAACAGCTATTATCCAGGGATTGATATTAAAGATTTAGAAGACACTTACGGACTAGATGCTACTTATGTTTCTTCAAATTATCCAAACCCAAAATATGATCTAGAAAATAATTATCCTTATATTCGTGGTAGAGATGAAGCAGAAGTTGTTAGTTTGTCACCGTTAAGTATTAACACCACAACAGCTTATTATTTTCAGGCAAAATATTATGAGCTGGCAGGTGAATTTGGTTTTTATCCAGGTGTTATGACAGGATACATGGAAGCAACAAGCCATGAAAGTTATAATCAACTTGGTGAATATAATACAGCATATTGGTGCCAGCTAAAGAAAGTTTATTACAAAACATATTAATTTGGAGGGATAATTAATGAAAAGAAAAAATTTAGTTATAAAAATTATTGCAATCACTACTTTTTTAGTCGTTTCTTTGGGAGTAGGCGTTGTTTTTGGCCGTGGAAGAATTGTAGATGAAGGTAAAATGTATCAAGTTGCTTCATACCAAATAGCAAAAAATCTTCTTAACCATTATCAAGGATCAGTAATTGTTACACCACGAACAAAACAAGAACTGAATCAGTATGTTAATTCCGTTCACTCGGATTTAGAAAAATTACTAAATAAGAATGGGCCTCTTGAGGTTCAAGTTACGATTACTTTTTCAAGCCTTTTAAGTTCTGCTGAATTTTGGTCCTTAATCGATAAATACCAGATAAAACCTGTTACGTGTTATGTGCGGGGTTACGATGGTAATGGCGACAGGATTACCGGATACGGAGACAGTTACAATAAAGAAACACTGGATGAATTAATCAATTTTGTATCGGAAGACATCGAAGGGCAACCGGGTATTATTTCAACGTATGGTTCAGTTGTCTTAGATTCTAATACTTTTAAGGAGATTATTGCAGATAATCGCATTTTCTGTTTTGACGGAATAACAGAGCTTGTAGAAGATGATTTAAAGGATACAATTCGTAACATTCAATTTAAAGAAACCAATAACCTTTTTTGGTATGTAGAAGATTTTATATTATAAGAGGTTGATCAGAATAGAATTCAGGGTAACCCTCTGCCAATTCAAAGGTCAGAGGGTTACTGACTTCCAATCCTTTATTGTGTAAATGGAACAATTTGTTATACATTAAATAGTATCCTTCCGCTGTGTTTCTTCGGCGGCCAGCAGCGCCGCGCCCAGGGCCCCGACGATCTGCGGCTCGGGCGGCACTTCTATCTTTGTCTTCAGCTTTTCTTCCAGGGCGCGCAGCACGCCGCCGTTTTTGGCCACCCCGCCGGTCATGACCACTTTTTCCTCGAGGCCGACGCGGTAGACCATGCCCGCGGTGCGGTCGGCGATGGAGTCATGCAGCCCCCGGGCGATCTCTTCCCGGGGCAGTCCCTGGGCGATAAGAGAGACTACTTCCGATTCGGCAAAGACAGTGCACATACTGCTGATAGGCACGGAGCGCTTCGCCCTTCCGCTTAGCTTTGCCAGGTCTTCCAGCATGCGTGGCGGTTTTGATCAGCCAATTTTTTATTTTTGATGTTTCCTGGTGACAGTGGGGACGGGGCAATTTGGAGCGTGACAGTGGGGACGGGGCAGTTTTGTCACATTCCCATCATTTAATCCTTGAGATGATTCCCCTGGATATTCCTGTTGCTCTTTCGATTTGCCTGATCGAGAAACCTTCTTTTTCTCTTAGCCTCTTTAAGATAGAGTTTCTTTCATGCCTTGGTAATGAAGCTATGGTATGAGGCTCTTTGCCATTTATAATAGTCATTATCCTGGTTCTAATTTCTTCAGCAGTTATCCGGCGTCTATAACCAATTTCATGATTTTCTGTGACCATTTCATTGTGTAATCTGATAAAATCTTTGATAGCCTCGTCTTTGTCTGTTGAAAAATAGCCTAATAAAAAAAAGGTATCTGTTAGCACTGCCGGCCATTCATTTCCACAAAGATAATCTTGAAAGCTGCTCCATTTATAATCATTTATATTGCTGACGATGCCGGCTCTGATTGGGTTTTGGTGGATATATCTAGCCAAAGAAAACAAATGTTTCTCTTCTTCGACCGGTTTACTGGCGAATCGACTTCCAAAGAGGCTGTCAGTTCTTGCATATTTTTTGTTATACCAGCCGGCATAGGTCGTTAACAATTTGTGCATGGCAATAGTGCTGTCTCCTGTTTCTTTTTCTTGAAAGAGCAAATGAACGTGGTTGGGCATAAATGTATAGGCATAAATTTTAAATTCTAATTCTTTTTTTATCTTAACCAGCAGTTCCATAAGCTTTTGATAGTCTTTGTCTTCTTCAAAAATGTTCTGTTTGTTTATGCCTCTAAAAGTAATATGGTATAATCCCGTTTCGCTTCTCGCTCTGGGCTGTCTGCTCAAAATTCAATCACCTGCTTGTTTAGAAAATGTGACAGAATTGCCCCGTCCCCACTGTCACGTTTGGCGGTCGAGGCTGCGGTACTGGATGGCTTCGGCGATGTGGGGGGCTTCGATAATGTCAACGCCGGCCAGGTCGGCGATGGTGCGGGCCACCTTGATGATGCGGTCGTGGGCGCGCATGGAAAAATTGAGCTGCCCGAAAGCCCGGTGCAAAAGCTGCCGGGCTTCTTTCGTCATGGGGCAGTATTTTTCGAAGTGGCGGGCGCGCAGGCCCGAGTTGGCCATGATTTTAGTCCTTTTGTAGCGCTGCCGCTGGATCTCCCGCGCTTTTACCACCCGTTCGCGGATGGCTTCCGAGCTTTCGCCGCTCCGCTTCTGCTCCAGTTGGGCGATGTCGAGGCGGGGCACCTCCACCTGCAGGTCGATGCGGTCCAAAAGGGGTCCCGACAGGCGGGAGCGGTAGCGCTGCACCTGGGTAGGGCTGCAGGTGCACTCACGCCGCGGGTCACCGTAATTTCCACATTGGCAGGGGTTCATCGATGCCACAAAGATGAAATCGGCCGGGTAAGTGACGGTGGCGGAAACCCGGGTAACGGTAACGCAGCGGTCTTCCAGCGGCTGGCGCAGGGCTTCCAGGACATCGCGGCTATACTCGGGCAGTTCGTCGAAGAAGAGCACTCCCCGGTGGGCCAGGCTCACTTCTCCCGGCCGGGGCACCTTGCCCCCGCCGATGATGCCGGCAGAGGAGGCACTGTGGTGGGGGCTGCGAAAGGGGCGCTGCGTCAGAAGGGGTTTGCCTGGCGAAAGCTTGCCGGCCACGCTGTGAATGCGGGTGATCTCCAGGATTTCCTCCAGGTCCGGGGCCGGAAGGATGGTGGGCAGGCGCCGCGCCAGCATGGTCTTGCCGCTCCCCGGGGGGCCGTAAAGGGCAATGTTATGGGCGCCGGCCGCGGCGATCTCCAGGGCCCTCTTTGCCGTTTCCTGTCCTTTTACCTCGCTATAATCGACCTCGGGGCGGCTCTCTTTAAGCCAGTGATCCAGTTGTGTCCTGGCCCGGGGCAGGGTGTGCTCTTCGCAAAAATGGCCGGCCAGTTCCCGTAAAGTATTGACACCCCTGGCGTCAACCTGTTCGATTAAGGCCGCCTCGGCGCTGTTTATGGCGGGCAGGTAGAGGGTATAATCCTTCAAGCGGGGGTGGCGGGACAGCGACGCGGCGATGGCCAGGGCGCCGGAGATGCCGCGCACCTTCCCGTCCAGTGAGAGCTCCCCCACCAGGACAGCTCTTTGCAAAAGGAGGGATTGGGGGATATGGCCTCCGGCAGCCAGGACCGCCGCGGCTATGGCCAGGTCGAAAGATGATCCTTCCTTTTTTAACTCCGCCGGGGCCAGGTTAACCGTGACCCGGCAATAGGGGAACTTAAAGCCGCTGTTGCGCACAGCCGCCTTGACCCGCTCCCGCGCTTCTTTGACTGCGGCATCGGGCAGGCCGATAATATCAAAAGCGGGCAGCCCGTCGGCGATGTCTACTTCCACCTCCAGCGGAATGCCCTCAATGCCTATCACCGTGCAGGAATATACCCGGGCCAGCATCGGCTCCCCTCCCGGTTCGCGAGTATTTGTAATATTTGACCGGTTTAAGTGTAATTCCTGCAAAAAGTGCCAGATTTTTACGAACAGATCTGCGCTTTAATCAACTTTTTCTTTTCATAGAGACTACCCCCATGATAATTCGAATAGCCATGGGGAAAATATATAAAAATGAAACAGGGTGATTTGATGGACCGGTTTTTCAGGGGTTTTTTGGCCGGCATTGCCGGCGGCATAATCATGACGGCCTGGGATCTAATATCCTTCCATCTTGCTTCATTTTCCGCACATCGCTACCTGGACTGGAGTGCCATCCTCCTCCTGGGAGAAAGGCCCGCCAATTTTTTTGAAGCCGCCTACGCATTACTGGTTCATTTAATCTGGTCAGGGTTCCTGGGGATTATTTTTGCCTTCCTGGTCCTGCTGATCGGGGATGAGAAAATAATGTTAAAGGGAGCCATCCTGGGATTTAATGCCGGCTTTATCTTCTACGCCATCCCCAAATTATTTGTTGCCACTACCGATCTTTATGCCACGCCTATCGAGAGTGTGGTGTCCAACCATCTCGGTGCAGTGCTCTGGGGCTTGACCGCAGGTTATGTCCTTTATTACCTTGATCGTAAATTCACCCGGGAAACCCGCTGAAGAACAATCCTGTCTTCACGGTCACTTCTATAGCAGTTCGCACATATAATTAATATATATTCCGTAGTTGATAAGTTGATCTACTGTAGCGATATGCGATGACCTTAAAGAAGAAGAAAGCCCAACGTCAAGTCGAACGGCTTCAATATAAACTTAACAAACTTGGCTTCACCGACCGGCCCCTCGCGGATTTAGAAGCGCTGGCCGCGGATAACACTAATCTTTACCGGAAAAGGCTGGCCTCCTGGGAACTGGCCCTATGGCACGCCAACCGGTATAATGAAGCGGATGCACGGCAGGCTTTAAAATACGTGGCCATGGCTGTCCATGGTGAAACCGATCCCTTGCGCTTACGCCGGGCTACTGTCATAGCCGCCGAATGCTGTGATATTCTTAATGATACTCAAAATATCTATGCCACCCTGGTTAACGAATTAAAAAAGCATCCTGACGCCAATCTCTTCCTGGCCACGGCCAACCTTGAACCGTTGGTGCAAAACCGAATCGCCTGGATAAACAAAGCATTTGAGCTATATGGCCTGCCCGGGGTTAAATTTAATGACTCCGCGGGACTCCCTGCCTTTGATAGCCTGTTGCCCGGTGATGATGCACTGCAGATGAAGGCTAAGATGACTACTAATCTTCCCAAAGTATCAGTCATAATGCCTGTGTATAATGCCGCAGCCACGATCAGGACAGCGCTGAAGTCCGTTCTCTCCCAGACATGGCCCAACCTTGAGCTTCTGGTTGTAGACGATGGCAGCAGTGATAACACGGCAAAAATCGTTAAAAAATTCAAAAAGAAAGATAGCAGAATTAGGTTAATCATGGTTAAGTCAAACCGGGGAACTTATGTGGCGCGAAACCTGGCGCTCAGGGAAGCTTCCGGTGATTTTGTCACCACTCATGACGCCGATGATTGGTCCCACCCTTTGAAAATTGAGAAGCAGGTGCTGCATTTGCTTGAGCATCCCTCGGTCGTGGCGAATACATCGCAGATGGTCCGTGTCACCCCTGAGCTAAAGTTCCATCGCCGCGGAAACCCGGGCTTCTATATCAACGACAATATGTCATCCTTGATGTTTCGCCGTGTACCGGTCACACGGGCTATCGGCTACTGGGATGCGGTACGTTTTGGCGCTGACGGTGAATTTAAACGGCGGATTATCAAAGTATTCGGTCACAATGCTGTAGTTGATCTGCCAACCGGGCCCCTTTCTTTCTTGCGGCAGAGCGGCGATTCCCTTACTGGCAACGCCAGTTTTGGCTACCATGGTTTCTTCATGGGGGCGCGCAAGGAATACTTTGAGAGCTACAGCCACTATCATCAGAAGGCAAATTCATTGTATTACCCTTTCCCTCAAAAAAAGCGTCTCTTTCCGGTTCCGGAGCCGCTGTGGCCGGTCCGGGAAATAAACCCCCGGGGGCGGCGTAAATTTGATGTAATCATTGCTTCTGATTTTCGCCTTCACGGCGGCACCACATCATCGAATGCCGAGGAGATAAAAGCACAGAAGCAGATGGGCCTGCGGACCGGTTTAATTCAAATGCCGCGCTATGATTTCGGGGTCCACAGCGCCATCGATTACAGAATTAGAGAGCTGCTGGACGGTGACCGGGTGCAGATGCTGGTTTATGGAGAAGAGGTTGATTGCGACGTCCTTATTATAAGGCATCCCTCCGTACTGCAGGAGCGGCAGCGCTACCTGCCTGACGTAAACGCTGCGCATATTGTCGTGGTAGTTAACCAACCGCCAAAGAGAGATTACTCGGAAAGCGGAAAGGTTTTATACAGCATTCAATCCTGCGTGCAAAATCTCCGGCACTACTTTGGTAAAGATGCCACATGGCATCCCATCGGGCCCCTGGTCAGAAAAGCCCTTTACGAACATCATGCCGGCGAACTGCAGGCGCTGAACCTCTCTGCGGAGGATTGGCCCAATATTATTAATGTCAAAGAGTGGCGCCGGAAAGAGCGCCCGCCGCGTGGCCCCAGGATCAAGATCGGCAGGCATTCCAGGGGACAGTATGTTAAATGGCCCGCCGATCCGGCCCAGTTGCTTTCCATTTACCCCGAATCCCCCGGCTACGAAGTGCACGTCCTCGGTGGGGCGGATACGCCCAAAGAAATCCTGGGGCGGCTGCCGGAAAACTGGCATGTTTACCAATTTGGCGAGATGCCACCGCAAGAGTTTCTGGCAATGCTGGATGTGTTTGTTTACTTTACCAATGCCGACTGGGTTGAGTCCTTTGGCCGTGTGATCATTGAAGCAATGGCCGTCGGCGTGCCGGTAATCTTGCCCCATCCATTCCGCGATTTATTTGGTGAAGCCGCGGTTTATGCAGAACCGTTTGAAGTTAAAATGAAAATAGATCAATTGATGGCCGACGACCGCTATTACGAGTTGCAGGTGCAGAAGGCTTTCCGGTTTGTTAAAAAAAATTTTAGTTACGCCAGGCATGCTTCCCGGCTGAATAAATTATTGGTAAAGAGATGAGTGTGTTACAGGTGCGTATTGCTCTGATCAGTTCAGATAAAGGGCCGGTCCCCGCCATCCGGGGCGGCTCCATCCAGATCCTTATTGATGGCATTAAAGACTTCCTGGCACAGCACATCAAGCTGACCGTGTACAGTATCGCTGATCCTTCGCTTCCGGAACAGGAAACGCAGGAAGGCATACAGTATCTGCGCTTTAAAAAAGATAGCTATTGGGCAGGTATAATAACGGATTTGCAGCGCCAACCGGGGGAATTCGACCTGATCCATATTTTCAACCGGCCCCGGTATGTTCTGCCCATCAAGGAGGCCTCGCCTGATAGCAGGATTATACTCAGCCTGCATAATAAAATGATGCGCGCCGGATTAATGAAGCGAAGCGAGGCCATGGCCGTCATCGACGTATCCGACCGGATCCTGGCCATTAGCAATTATATTGCCTCGACCTTAATCCGGCGTTTTGGCGAAGCCGCCCCGAAGGTCAGGCTTTGGTATTCCGGCGTTGCCATGGCCCAGTGGCCGCCTGTCTGGTCCCCCGAAGGAAAGGAAATCAGGGAAACCTGGCGCCGCGAGCATGGCTTTGCCGGAAAAAAGGTGCTCCTTTTTACCGGCCGTATTCTGCGGAAAAAAGGTGTTCACGTGTTGATCGAAGCCTTTCGATTGCTGGCGCAGGACATTACCGATCTTATCCTGGTTATTGTGGGGGATTATGAGCATGCGCATAGCGGTTACTGGCAGTACCTCCACCAGCTAAGCCAACCGGTCTATGACAGGATTATTTTTACCGGGTTTGTCCCCCCTGATAAAATTCACGGCTATTACCTGGCGGCGGATATTTTTATCTGCCCCTCCCAATGGCCGGAGCCGCTGGGACGGGTCCACTATGAGGCCATGGCCGCGGGCACGCCGATTATTACGATGAACAGGGGCGGTATTCCAGAAGTAATTCAAGATCAAATCAACGGTATCGTCATCAGCGATTACCGCAACCCGGCCGCCCTTGCCCGCGCGATCAAAGATCTGCTTGCCCATCCGCAGGAGGCCAGGGCCATGGCGGAAAGGGGGAGGCAGATTGTGGAAGAGAAGTTTTCCTTCGAGAGGGTGGCCGCGGAAATTCTCAGGCACTACCAGGAAGTTTTAGCATATAACTAGCGGTATGAGCCCATTAGTGTTGCGCTGTTTAATTAATGATGCGAGATGATCGGTATGGTCCGGCGGAAAAGTGAAAAGTTGGCCGAGCAAAAAATAGTTGACGAAGCCATAAGGCAAGCCTATCATGTTGATTATCCAGAATTTGCCTATATTTGTGGCGGTTTGCGTAAGATTGCGGTCAACCCCGGGGATCTTCGCGCCCGCAATATGCTGCTGCAAAAAGGGGTCAGGTATTATTCTAGTGTACAATTTTTTATTTACTCTTGTGCTTATTTCTTGCCTGTTGATATTTTTCTGGATATTGGAGCGAACTATGGGGAGTGTTTGTTCGCGCTTCCTTTATACAAAAAAGTAAAAGTTCGCGGCTATGAGGCCAATGCCGGCCTGCTTAAATATCTTAAAAAATCAAAGACTTATAACGATGATCTTCATGATCTGGCCATCACGTGGTATGCGGTAACAAATCGTGCCGGCGAGATGATCTCTTTCTATATCGATACCGAGTGGTCCGGTAAATCAAGCGCTTTACTGATGAAAAATCAGGGCAGCGTCCTCAGGATCGATGTTCCGACTACCAGTATCGACCATGAAATGAACCAGCTAGGCGGCTGTAAAATGCTCCTGGTCAAGGTGGATGTGGAGGGTTTCGAACCGCTGGTGGTGGAGGGTGCGGCCAAAGTTAATCGCGATATTCCCAACATTATCTATCTGCTCGAGTTTGACAGCAAGTTTCTGATGCGTGGTGGCATCGAACCGAAGGCTTTCTTTAATAAACTGGCTGCCCAGTTCCGCGTCTATAAACTTTCCTATCGCCATATCAACCCCGTCAAGGATTTTATGCATTTATCTGCACAACAGCAAGGCTCATCGAGAATACATGTTGATCTCATTTTGACCAAATTTAGGGACCCCCGCATTAACAGTGTCTTCGAGCAAGAGATTGCCTCGCAAGATTTAAAAAAAATATGTGGATTACTATAAGCCAGGTTTAATGCTAAATATTCCCGGCTAGACTTCATTTAAAAAGTAATCACATATCTGGCGTATGATCAGGGCGCGATTCTTGTATTTGCCGGTAACATGGTATATTCTGACATCATCGTCAAGGTAGGGATGAATATCTTTTACATTCGCTCGCTGTTCCGAGGGAAGACTCATTGCCGGCAAGCAATTAAAAGAGTCGGGGTAGAAAAAAAGTGGAACGTTACCCAGCGCAAATAAATAATAAGCCAGAGTTTGATGAGGATAACGGCAAAAAAGCAGGGGGGCCGCGTAGACAATTTTCTCGGGACTGATGGCCTCCGCGCAGATCCGGTCATAGATCATAACGCCGCTGTTCATATAATAATGGTCATTGTAAGCTACACCCTGTAGAGTTTTATTTTTGACCAAAGCATCGATGCATGCAAAAGATGTCCTGGCGTGACGGGGTGAAGTTTTCTTGATACCGCAATAACCCCGCGGTACAAGATCAAATAGGCTCTCGGCGTTCCGCCTGACGCAGCAACTGTCATCCAGGACCAGGATGCGGTCATAACCATGCTGTGTCATGTATTTCCAGGGAAAGAAAGATTTTGCCGCATAAGCAATCTTGTTGCGCCGCCCGGGCTTCTGCGGTAGCTCCGGCAAAGGCAGCTCTTCTTGCGAAGGTGGAAAGCGTTCCACGAAAAAATCAGCCCGGCATACCCGGGCATAATGTTTCATTGCCGGTATGGTATAATTCGCCCAGGGCCTATGGCCAATAGAAATGGTAATAATGGCCAGCTTCTCCATAATTGCTCACCTTCATCTTTGCCTTATTTTCCAGCCCTGCAGCTAAATAATTGCCGCTGCGAAGAGCGAAACAACACCTCCATCACTGCGCGGTAATCAGGGCGGTTAAACGAAATTACTTTGTTTGCCATGCACAGCGATGGCCGCTTCCACAAGTTTTAGCGGGCGGCCCGCTTCTTTGGCCTGCCTGGCCAGAGCCCGCGTCTCTCTGGGGAAACGGCTTTGCCAATACCCCGGCTTCAAAGAATGGAGCCCGCTGCGGTCGTCCATACCGATCCCCCTGGCCACTTGCTTGATATCAGCGCCCATTATTTCACACAGGCTGGCAATTTCGTTGATAAATGCGATTTTCATATCCATAAAGGCGTTGGCGGCAAGCTTGATCATTTCGGCAGTCTCCGGTTTTGTTACCATAAGAGGTTCTAGGGGCCATTCATAGCAACGGTAGAGTAAGCGCATAATTTTGGCAGCCCTGGCGTTAGTGACCCCGAAAATAACCTGCCGGGGGTGGCGGAAGCTTTGGAGGGTGCTGCCTTCACTTAAGAAATCGGGATTGGCTACCACATCAAACGGATAGGCGGCGTTTCTCACCTGTTGAGATTCGCGGATAATCTGCTCCAGGGCTCTGGCTGTGCCCACAGGCACGGTGGACTTGTTGATGATAATTTTATAGTTATCCATGGCCAGGCCGATAGACCTGGCAACATCGCAAAGATCATCTACCATTAAATTTCCATCCCTGTCGGAGGGGAGGCCGACGTCCAGGAAGATAACATCGCACTGCGATATTGCCGCAGACAGGCTGGCCTCAAAATGCAGCAGCCCCTTGCTTAATGCACCGGCGATGAGATCTTCCAAGCCGGGTTCGTTGATTGGCATTTGAGCCCGGTTCAGCCGGGCAACTTTATCCGGCGACGGATCGATACAGGTAATTTTATGGCCGGCAGCCGCCAGGCAGCCGGCCACCACCAGGCCCACAGTTCCTGATCCGATCACGGCAATCTTATTTCTAACAGTAATTCTTCTGAGCTTTCTTATTTCCATCACCATGGCAAGCCGTATGCTTTTTATCCCGCCTGCTAGCCTATGGAAGGCGTTTAACAGGGGACTGATCCGGTTGGAATACTGTTTATAGCATTTGGGGTAATATCCAGCGCTATCACATTAGTATATTATTAGGGGATGATTGAGTTGGTGCCTGATCCGGCCTGGAAATTGACTCTAATAGTTGGCGGAGGCGAAGTCTACCAGGAATTTGGCATACTCCAGGGGATTGAGGAAAGAGCGGTATATCACCGGTTGTTCATAGGACATAAACAGGGCTACCTTGGCTGACTTGGCGTTGCATTCGATTAACCAGAGATTTAAATGCCGGTCCAAGGCAAAGTCAATACCCATATCGCCAAACATACCATAGATCTTCTCGACGTTCAGGTATACATTTAATAAAAAGTCACTGATCCGGTTATAGAGAATAAAGAGCTCCATATCAGAGCAGTTTGTCATCGTTTTAAACAAGTCGGTAAACTTATAGACAGCCGTGCCGGCCCGGGTTGTAGTTACAGGAGAGTTCAATGCCGCCAACCGGGCCGATATGGCCACAATCTCCAGGCGGCCCTGGCCATTCCGCTGTAGTTCAGCCCTGAAATCTACGTGCTGGCCGTTTAAGTGAAATACATCAATCGCTTCTTGCACAATGAAATTCCGGCGATTAAAAAAAGGCCGGTAAAAATCAACCAGTTGGTCCCAGCTTTCGGCCACTTCCAGCCTTAAGTGGTCATCTACATAACTGTATTCAAATAAATTGTCCTGCCGAAGCTTAACCCGGACAACCTTCCGGCTGTACCGCCCCACCGCCGGCTTCAGATAAATTGTTTTATATTGTTTAAGCATGTCCTGCATGTCTTGCTCCTGGTGATAAAGGACAGTATGGGGCAAATGGCTCTTCATCCCCGGTATGGTGGACAGGTAGCAATAGAGCTCCCACTTGTTAAAATCATTAATGGGATTGATCGTTTTTATGCCCATGGCGGCGACCAGCTCTCTAAATTTTCTAATCTTAGGCGTGCTGCCCTCAGATCTCCGGTTATAGATTACATCAGGAAAAGTATATTCGCCTGTATCCCATCGCTTGGTTTCTTCGTTGTAATAAGTCCCGGTAATTCTTTGTTTCTCCAAATCAACATCTTTAATTGAAAAGAAATACAAAATAACTTGCGCTTCCCGGTTTGCCTCCTGCAAACCGTTTTTATCGAAAGGCGGTTCCTGACGGCGCAGCTTTTTGATCACTGAATTAGTTACAAATACTCCGACCAGGGGTTTATGAACATGAATCACGCTAATTTAACACTCCAGGTTTAATAGTTTATCTTACATCTTTGGGCCAGGCCCGGCGTAATAGCTCTTTAAATAATACCATGATCATAAATTTATAGGGGGCAGGCGGCCTTGATGATAGAAAAGGATGCTGCCGCACAATGTTTACTATACTCTATGTTCTGTTTATATGTTTGGTTCCGGTGGAGTATCCTCCGGCCTTTTCCATTGCTTTCCTGGTAGAGCATCCCGGTTGGATAACGTCTACCCTTTTTTTTTGGCCTTGGAGAGTAACAGATAATGCTTTAAATAATATACTGCATCAGTAGTGATATAAAAGCAACTATAACGACTGGCATTAATTTAGCTGTTTAACGCCGGTTTGAAGGAGAATTTTGACCCTGTATGTTAACCAAGCATAGCAGCACTCGGGATCCCGTTATGGCCATTCTGGTAAGCAATTTAACAGTGCAACACTTAAAAAAACAAATTGTCAATCCGCGGATTAAATTACTTTTGGAAGCCAACAAAGAGGTGAACCTTGATTATTTTTATTTTTCCATTAACCGGGTAAGGCTGCCGGAGGGCAAGATCAAGGGGGTATACTGGAATGACCGGTACAATCTCTGGCTGACTAAAGAGTACGCCTTGCCGGATGTTTTATACCTGAGGGGAGGCATCCCTTTAAGGTACCGGGATCGATTCGAGATGTTTATGGAAGTTTTAGCCAACAATAAAACCAGTATAATCAATTACCCCCGTTTTAACAAGTGGGATCTTTATGTAACAGTATCCCAGGATCAAGTCTTAAAGGACAATCTTCCCGCTACCCGGACGGTAAATAAACCGCGAGAGATCGTGAAGATGTTGCAGCATTATGATTCTGTTTACTTGAAATCGCATTTGGGCCGAAAAGGTGATTTTGTATTGCGGGTAGATAAACAGTCCAACGAATACTATCGTTACAGCTACTACAAGCACAGCCGGAATGAGCTGGTCATCAATACGGTATACGGATTGCCGGCATTGCAGGACGAGGTTTATAAATTTTTTCGGGGCAAAGATTTTATTATCCAGCAGGCTATAGATCTGTTAACTATTGATAGCAGGCTTGTTGACATGCGAGCGGAGCTCCAGCGGAACCGGTATGGAAAACTTGAAATTGCGGGCATATCGGTGCGCGTGGGCAAGCCTAATTCCCCCATTACCACTCACGATGCGGCTTATCCCTTTGACAGCTTTTTTGAAAATGAGATGCACTATCCCAAAGAAAGAGTAGAAAAGATCAGGGAAAAAGCTGAACAGTTCTTGTTCCGCGTTTATGACTGTATTGAAAAAAAGTATGGGGAATATGTTGAAATAGGCATTGACTTCGCCATAGATGCAAACGACAAACTCTGGCTAATCGAAGCCAACTCGCAATCAACAAAGAATTCACTGGGTAAAGCCTATGGCAGGGACGTGTTGTTGAAGGCTTACCGGAATATTTTGGAATACGCCAGGTATGTAGCTGAAAACGAAGCTAAAGACCGGCCATTTTTTGTTACCTAAACTATTGGAATGAGAGAGTGAATCAATGGCTTCTTTTGCTGCTCGACAATTATTAAAGCCGATGTGTGGGAAATGGATCAAAGGCGATCAAAATACAGTGATCAGCGGTTTTAGCAACAAGGCTTCCAAAGTTAAACCGGGGTACATGTTTTTTGACACAAAGGGAGGAAAAAGAGGCCAGCGCAACATTGCCAGAGCGATACAAAATGGTGCCGCGGCCATTGTGGTTTCGAAAAAAAATTTTGATCAGCACCTGTTTGAAGATGAAAAGGCGCCAGCGGCAGTAATCACGGTAAGCGACGTATGGGAAGCTATTTGGGTTGTGGCCAAACTATTCCGTGATCTGCACCATATTCCGGTGGTAGGCGTTACCGGCTCATCGGGTAAAACGACAACTACGCATATGATCGCTTCAATTTTTAGCAGAAGGTGGAAAACTCATAAAACCAAAGGGAATCTGAATTTGCCCGAATATTTGCCCGCCCAGATCATGCGTTTGCAATATGGCTACCAGGCGGCGGTTTTTGAAATAGGCATGCACCGGCGGGGCCAGGTCGGCTGGCAATCAAGCATCATCCAGCCGGAAGTAGGTATTATTACCAATATTGGGATAGCCCATGTGGAATATCTGGGTAATTTGGAACAGATCATTCTTGAGAAATCAGATATTATCAAAGGCATGCCTGAACACGGCTGCTTAGTTCTAAATGCAGATAGCCCGGCCACAAAACAAATTGATTTATCAGGCTTTAAAGGAAAAATTGCCTATTTTGGCTTAAATAACAAGGCTGACTATACGGCGTCAGAAATTATGATTAGAAGAAGGGGCACATTTTTTAAAGCGGCAATAGATGGAAAACAGCATTATTTTTTTATTCCCGTTTATGGGCGCCATAATGTTTATAACGCCCTGGCGGCAATAGCTGCGGCCAGGTACTATAATTTCGACATAGATACAATTAAAGCAGGCTTAGCCGGATTTAGCCAGCCAAAAATGAGATTGCAAATCCTGCCAGGCCTAAGGCAAAGTGTTTTAATCGATGATACGTATAATGCCAATCCTGACAGCATCATCGCCGGGCTGGAAGTGTTAAAGGAGCTTTCCGGGAAAAAAACAAGTGTTGCCGTTTTAGGCGAGATGCTTGAGCAAGGCCAATATGCCCCGGAAAACCACCGCAAAGTAGGTAGAAAAGTTGAGGAGCTAGAAATTAACTGGCTCATTACCGTTGGGGAACTAGCCAGAGAAATTGCCGGAGCGATTAAGTCAACCAAAATAAAAAAAATGGTCCTTTGACAACACCCAGGAGGCGAGCACCTTTTTACGGAAGGCGCTTCCTGGAAAATCCGTGGTTCTCGTCAAAGGTTCAAGGGGATCGCGGATGGAACGTGTAGTCAAAGCACTAACTGCTCGACATGAGGGAAGGCCATGAACATGGAAGATTTGAAGAAAGGGTAGTATGAAAAATGGGACCTCTCATTTTAAATAAGCCGGTAATTGCCATAACCGGCAGTTGCGGTAAAACAACAACGAAAGAAATGATCGCTTCAATTTTGCAAACCAGGTGGACGATCATTAAAACACTGAAAACCAGGAATCAGCCTCGACATACCAAAAAAATTGCGGAAAAGGTGGGGCCACACCACCAGGCAGTGGTCCTGGAATTCGGTATGGGAAGGAAAAATGCGGGGAAAAAACATTGCCGCTACATTCAACCCAACATGGTTGTCATTACCAATATCGGCACCGCCCACTATGGTAAACTTGGCAACAGTATTGCTTTAACTGCGCGCCATAAATCCGCACTGATTAAGCAGATGAAACCTGACGGGATCCTTTTTATTAATAATGACGACATCAATAGCAGACTGCTTCATACCGGAGCTTTTTCCGGTGAGATAGTCACTGTGGGAATTAAAAAGCAGGCGGACTACCGCGCCGATAAGGTTTACTATCTGGATAAAGGGATGGGTTTTCAGGCCACCCTGAATGGGAAGTGGGAGTCATTCTTCATTCCCTCTTTCGGCTGGTGTAATGTCATGAATGCGCTATTTGCCATTGCCGTCACGCACCGGCTTGGTTTTACCCTGGCAGAGATAAGATCCGGCTTAAGCAGCTATGCCGTCCCCCACCACAGAATTAATTTACACCACCTGCCCGATGGCGTATTGTTAATTGATGATACGTATAATGCCAACCCGGAAGCAGTAAAAGCGGCTGTAGATGTATTGGTTGATCTGGGCAAAGGGAAAAAGAAAATTGCGGTTATCGGCAGCATGCTTGAGCTGGGAAATTATTCTCCAAAAGGGCACATGGATATAGGCAGATACATGGTGAAGCAGAAGATTGACTTGATTTGTGCCTTTGGTCTAAAGGCGGAATCAATTTGCAAAGGAGTAGCCGGCGCGAGAGACTGTAGTTGCAGGCATTTTATTAACCGGCATGAACTGCACGACTGGCTGGCGGCAAATATCGGGCCTTCCGTAGCGATACTGGTTAAAGGGTCAAATCGGATGAAGATGAAAGAGACAGTAGAATACCTGATTCTTCATTATACTAATCAGTCCATCTAAAAAAGGCAGATTATCCCCGCCTGCTAATATTTACTCTTCTCTGCACCAGATGTCTATACGGCTCATAATCTATAGAAAAGAAACCATTACACTTTGTAAAAATATGCGGAAAGGAAGCTGGTGATATGGCAGCAGCATTAACCTGTAGCTGTTCAGGGGTATTAAAGATGCGGTTTAAGGAAATTGTGTTAGATGCAAATATCTGCCCCGGTTTTTTAATGGGCGGTAGCCGGTTATCTTTGCAGATGGAGAATCTAAGTTTTAGTTCAAAGGAAGTAAGCGCTCCACAGTATTATCAATTTGCCGAGGGAAAGGGGCTGGCTGTATCGGGGTTTGGGACTCTCACGGTGACTGAGGAAGGCTCCAGGGAGCAACTGGATGCATTCTTTAATCTTTTTATGATTGAATCAGGGGTTGGAGCCGACAACCACGCTTCCCTGACCCTCTCCAGTATTACCGGAAATGGAGCCATCATCTCCTATGCATTATCGTTTATTTCTGACAAGGTAGATGTTACGATTATGCCTCATGATGAGCAGCATGCCGTTAGCGGGATCAATTTAAGGACTGTAAGTTCGCTGCGGCAGCATCAAGCCAAACTAATCATTTTAAAGAATGACCGCATTATAACCAGGGATTTATTGTCGGGGCATTAGCATCCAATTATTGAGAAGAAGGGGCCTTTGATCACCGCCAACGAACAAACAGGGTGAGAAAGGCCCACCATTTGGTGCCTTATTGTCCCGGAAAGGAGTGCTGCCGGTCGTATCTTAGTTTTTGTCTGATGCCAGTTCCCGGCCCCAGCGCAAAAGGCGTGCGGCCGCGGATTCGCCCAGCGCGGCCAGGTCTTCGGTGACCAGGTACTCATTGGCCACGGCGTCAAAAAGGATGGAGGCGCTGGCAGGCACCTCCTGGTCCCCGGGTTCAAGGCGCAGCAGCAGCGGCAGGCGGGGCAGCGCCATCACCAGGTAGGTGTTTGCTTCTTTGCCGGGGCGGGCATTTAATTTTTCTAACAGCAACTGTTTGAACAAGCCCGGCCTGGGGCCGAAAAATTCGGCCAGAGGGTTCAGGGCGCGTTTGCTAAAAGCGGCACTATAACTGCTGCCGCCCCACAGCCGGTTGAAAGGCAGCCACTTGCCCTGCGGCGGCTTCCCGGGGGCGCCGGTCAGGTAATGCAACAGGATCAGGGCAGTAGCAGTGGGGGCCGCTTGATTTGTGTTATAGGAGAGAACCTCCCCGGTAGGCCAGAGGATGCGGTAGATGCGGCCCAGGTAGGGCAGTACGAATTCGCGCCACGACAGGGGCGGGTAGATTGATAAGGCGGCGCCGCTGCTTCGGGCCATCTCCAAGGTGTTTTTTTCGGCGAATTGCTGCCGCGCCTGCTCCAGCACGGCTTCGTAATTATCTCTCATCGGTATACCTCCAGTGATTTTCTATAAATAACCGGTAACTCGAGACCACATCTGCCACTCAAGAGCTATTGCTCCCGGCGATGACAGGCGCCAGTGTTTCCAGTTAGTCGTTCTATTTTTTATGCGCCAAATACAATTTTCGCCGAAAATACTGCCGTTCCTGTTAAACGAGAAAGCATTCTTTGACCGGCGTTTGTAAAAAGAGACTACAGATAATATTTCCCTTATTGGTTGGCTATGCTATAATAGTCCTCAACCAGATGGTATTGCAAATGAAGATTATTAGCTTTGGCGAGAGGAGGGCCGTGAAATGGATAAATGGGAATGCCAGGTTTGCGGATACATCTATGATCCGTCAGAAGGGGACGACAACGCCGGCATCGCGCCGGGAACAGCTTTTGAAGATCTGCCTGATGACTGGGTCTGCCCGGTCTGCGGAGTGGGTAAAGACGAGTTCGAGAAAATTTAATCCTGGCCATGGCAGGTAAGCGGTATTAAGGGGGTGGCCCGAAAATAACCGGGACGCCCTTTATTGTGAAACTCTATTTATTGATTGCTATTCAGCCTGCCGTCATGCTGTCTAATGTCCTCACGGTAAAGTAAGGCTAATCCGTTAAACGCGAATTTAGCTAAAATATCATCGCCAAGCCAGGTTGTGCGGAGGGAGCAGCGGATCTCTCCGCTTTGTTTTATCAAAATTCGTTTAGACCCCTCTGTGTTGTTGCACCGGAAAACAAGTTTTTCATCCAAACAGGCTTTTGGCAGGGTATTGCAGAAAATGTTACACTATGGAGAAAGGATATCGCCAAGGCAACGAAATCATAGATCGGGAAACATAATCAATGGAGGAACATAAATAGGTGGAAAACAGATGTCGCCTCAATGGAAATGCCGATGAGGCCTGGCTGGCGCGGCTGCGCCGCGAGGTGAACCAGGCCCAGTATACTTTTGCCACCGCCCCCGACCCGGTTATCCTGGGGCTGGCGGGGCCCGGCTCGGGGAAAACCCGGGCCCTGGTTTATCGCGCCGCCCACCTGGTTAAAAGCGGCGTTGCCCCGGAGGAGATCTTGCTGCTTACTTTCACCAACAAGGCCGCCGAAGAGATGAAAGAGCGCCTCAAAAGGCTGCTGGGTTTCTGGCCGCAAGAGCTGTGGGCCGGAACCTTCCACAGTATCGGCGCCCGCATATTGCGCCGCCACGCCGCCTTGACCGGGCGCAGCAGCAATTTTACCATCCTCGACGAAGATGATAGCAGGAGCCTTTTTAAACAACTGGTGAGCGAGTTTTCACCAGGCTTAGGCGAGGAAGAGAAAAACCTGCTGCTCAAGCGCGGCTTCCTGGAGCGGGTGCTCAGCCAGGCCCGCAACTCGGGTTTAACGATTAAAGAAGTGATGGAAGAGGATTACTACTACCGCATTGAATACCTGGAGCTGGTGCAGAACCTGGCCGCACTGTACGAACAGAAAAAGAAAGAGATCAATGCCTTTGATTTCGACGACCTGCTGTTATACTGGTTGGAGCTGTTTGAACAGCACCCGCACTTACGGGAAAGCTACCGGCAGCGCTTTAGCCATGTCCTGGTGGACGAATTCCAGGACACTAACGTGATCCAGGGGCGCATCGTCGACCTTTTTGCCGGCAGCAGCTCCATCTGCGTGGTCGGTGACGACGCCCAGTCCATTTACGCCTTCCGCTTCGCCCATGTGGGCAATATTCTCTCTTTCCCGGAAAAATACCCGCACTGCCTGGTGGTGCGCATGGAGCAAAACTACCGCAGCACCCCGGAAATCGTGGCGCTGGCCAACTGCTCCATCTCCTTTAACCGGGAACAGTTGCACAAAAGGCTGTTTTCTAAAAATCCTCCGGGCGATAAACCCTGGATTGTGGGGGCCCGCAATGCCGTGCAGGAAGCCTCTTTCGTGTCGCAGCGCATCCAGGAGTTGCACCGCCAGGGGCTGCCGCTGCGCGAGATGGCGGTGCTTTACCGCAGCAGTTATCTGGCCACTGAATTGGAATTCGCCCTGGTGCGGCGCGGTATTCCCTACCGCACCTTCGGCGGGGTTAAATTTTTGCAAAAAGCGCATATCAAGGATGTGCTGGCCTACCTGAAAGTGATCTACAACCCTGCCGACGAAGGGGCCTGGCGCCGTATTGCCACGCTGCAGCCGGGTCTGGGGCCTTCAACATTCAACACACTCTGGTCTAAACTGCGGCAGCAGGGCGATCCCCTGGAGGCGGCCCTGCAGGGGAAGGTGGCTCCCTCCCGCGGCAAGGCGGGCTGGGAAGCTTTGTGCGCCGCCCTGCAGGCAGTGCGCACCCGGGCCAAGGAAGTGTCGCGGGCTATCGAGAGCATCATGATTGAAAGCTACGATGCTATCCTGCGTAAAAATTACCCCGACCAGTACGAAGAGCGGCTGCGGGGCATTGAACGGCTGGCCATGTATAGCGAGCGCTTTCCGGATCTGGACCGGTTCCTGGAATCCCTGGTGCTGGAAGAATCCCTATTCGAATCGGAATCCGCGGCGGCTTCCGGCGACAGCCTGACCCTTTCCACCATTCACAGTGCCAAGGGCAAGGAGTGGGAAGCTGTTTTTATAATCGGCATGAACGGAGGGCACTTCCCCAGCAGCCGCGCCGGCGACCAGGATATCCCCGAGGAGCGCCGCCTGTTTTACGTGGCCGTAACCCGGGCGCGTCGTTTTTTAATCCTTTCCACTTATTGGGAGGACTATCACCACTGGGGCGCCGTGACCGAGGGCCCGTCCCTCTTTTTGAAGGAACTGTCCCCGGAATGCTACGAGCCCGTGCTGCTGGATGAGTATGAGTACTGAGGGGTTTAGAATCGTTTGTGCCGGATACGGGGAGACAGGAGACTTGGAGAAGAAAACAGAAGAGGCTCTCCCATGGATCCGCTTATCTGGCTGTTGGCTGCTGTATTTTCATTGTAGCCTTCGAGTTTCCGGGAATTTGTTTTAATTGGAGGAGGGATTGAGGTGTCATATGGTGGAGGTGCGGCGGCAGGAGGAGCCGCGGCAGCTGCGGCAGCGGCCGTGGCCGAGGCCGTCAAGGCATCGGGGGCCATTGTCAGGGTTAGTCCCGCTGATTTCTGTACTATTGTCAACCGGGCCGAAAAGCCGCTGGTGGTTTTTTCGAAGAGTAAATTTTTCAGGACAGCCTATCATTATTTAACCGGTTACAAAGGCTTTGTATTCTACACCAGGTCAAGCGGGAGGCTGCTGTTTAAAAGTGGCATCGAGATGGTTAAGGCTCAAAAAATCTGGATTCCTTCTTGATCAGGATTGACAGAGGCAATGCGAGGAGTTGCACTGCTTTTCTCCCGTCACCCGTCTCCTGGATTCTGTCTTCCCTCCCTCACAAGCCATTGTAAACGGAAAAAACCATGCCCACTAATAGACGATTCACCAGTGGTATAGTATAATACCCTTAATTTTATTTTTTTCACGACAGGAGAGACAGCCTATGCCCAATCTTGCCATTTATGACACCACCTTGCGGGACGGGTCGCAGCGGGAAGGGATCTCCTTTTCCGTAAGCGACAAACTAAAAATTGCGCAAAAGCTGGATGAATTTGGCGTTTCTTACATCGAAGGGGGTTGGCCCGGCTCCAATCCCAAAGATTTGGAATTTTTTAAACGGGCCAGGGAACTTAAGCTGCGGCAGGCCCGTCTCTGCGCATTCGGCAGCACCCGGCGCCCGCATACCGGCGTATCCGAGGATGCAAATATTAAAGAACTGGTGGCTGCGGGAACAGATGTGGTCACCATTTTCGGCAAGAGCTGGGATTTTCACGTGCATAACGCCCTCTCTACTTCTTTGGAAGAAAACCTGGCCATGATTGAGGATACGGTGGTTTACCTTAAATCTTTGGGCCGGGAAGTTATTTACGATGCCGAGCACTTTTTTGACGGCTACAAAAGCAACCCGGACTACGCCCTGGCGACCATTAAAGCCGCGGCCCGAAGCGGGGCCGATGTGGTCGTGCTTTGCGATACCAATGGTGGACTGCTGCCGTGGGAACTGCCGGAGATATTGAGCGCAGTAAAGCAGGCTGTGCCCGTGCGCCTCGGCATTCATGCCCATGATGATACCGGGATGGCGGTAGCCAATACCCTGCTGGCGGTGCGTCATGGCGTTGAACATATTCAAGGCACGATTAACGGTTACGGCGAGCGCTGCGGCAACGCCAACCTGTGCACCATAATTCCAACTCTGCAGTTAAAGATGGATCTGCCTGTAGTTTCTTCCGCTCAGCTTCAAGGCCTGACCAAGCTTTCCCGTTTTGTGGCCGAGCTGGCCAACATTGTACCTGCGGAGCAGCAGCCGTATGTGGGCTTTAACGCTTTCACGCACAAAGGCGGTATCCATGTGGATGCGGTCAGCAAAAGCCCCGTTACTTATGAGCATATCCAGCCGCAGAAAGTGGGCAACCGGCGGCGCATTCTCGTTTCAGAGCTGTCCGGCCGCAGTAATATTTTTCTTAAGGCGCAGGAGAACAACATCGGGCTGTTAAAAGAGCATCCCCAGACTAAAATTGTTTTGCAGCGTATTAAAGAACTGGAGCATCAGGGTTACCAGTTCGAGGGGGCCGAAGGTTCCTTTGAACTTTTGGTTCTAAAAGCGCTGCAGGCCTACCGGCCCTTGTTCAAGCTGGAGGGGTTCCGCCTGATCGTTGAAAAAAGGGCCAGCGGCCAGCTTTACTCGGAGGCCACCATCAAGGTTCAGGTGGGGGAGAGGCAGGTGCATACCGCCGCAGAAGGTAACGGCCCGGTCAATGCCCTGGACAACGCCTTGCGTAAAGCGCTGGAGGAAATATACCCCGACTTGAAGAAAATAAAGTTAATGGATTTCAAGGTAAGGGTGCTGGACGGCGCCGGCGGGACCGGATCGCAGGTGCGGGTGCTCATCGAATCCAGGGACGATCGCAAAGCCTGGGGTACGGTGGGGGTTTCCACCAATATTATCGAAGCAAGCTGGCAGGCCCTGGTGGACAGTATTGAATACGGCCTCCTCTGCGGCAAGCTGCCCGAACTGGATGAGGCCAAGGCGGTGCTGCGGCACTTGAAGGGGACGGAAGAAAAGGCGCAGGGAGAAGAGTAGAAGCGGGAGATAGGCTCGGGAGCAGGAGGCTGGAGCATGGATGGGGTGGCGGTAATGGCCGCCTGGTTCCCTCTCCCCTCGTGGGAGAGCGTTAGGGAGAGGAGGCGCCGCTGATAACTTATTACACCGGGGGGCACGCTATAGGCAAAAGGTGAGGCCCCCTGGTGCGTGAAAATAAGGAGGTTTTTCCTTGAACCTGGAGAAGCTGTTCGGCAGTGTTACCGGTATTGGCAGCCTTCCCCATACCGGTGTGGAAGAAGCATTGCAGTTGATTTTTACATACTTCCGTCAACTGCCTCACTGGCCGCAGCTGCCGCGGCGCAGCGCTGCCGAGGGGTTCGCGGCACAGTACCTGGACCCGCTGTTTCAACGCGAGTTGATCGTTACCAGGGAGGGGCGCACTGCACCATATTTTGACCATGAACATCCCCTCTGGGAAGAGCGCTGTCTTTCGTTATTAGAGCTATTAGTGGATGAAAATCCGTCTGCCGTGGAAGAGTTCGCCTTTCCCAGGGATGCCGCCGCCGGTTTTTACGGCTTCCTTGATGCGGCAGAGCGGCTGCCCGCCGAGACAATATGCCTGAAAGGGCAGCTCAGCGGCCCGGTTACTATAGGATTCCAGGTCACAGACGCCTCGGGCAAGCCTTCCTTTTATAACCCTCCTCTACGTGAGCTTCTGGTTAAAACCCTGGCGGCCCAGGCCCGGTGGCAGGCCTCTCGCCTGCAATCTTCAGGTAGGCCGGCGCTGCTGTTTATTGATGATCCAGGACTGTACAGCTACGGTAGTTCCAGCGCTGTGGGGCTGGGCAAAGCGGAGATCCAGGCTGCGCTGGGCGAGATTATTGCGGCTGTACGCGCAACGGGCTGCTTCAGCGGCGTCCACTGCTGCGCCGGAGCTGATTGGTCGCTGCTATTTGAGCTGCCGTTGGACCTGGTCAGTTTTGACGCTTACGAATTCTTTCCTTCAATGCAGGCTTGCGCCGAAGAACTGGAAAACTTCTTAAGGAGGGGCGGCGCCCTGGCCTGGGGGATCGTCCCCACCTCGGAGAAAGCGTGGCAGGAAAGTCCCGCTTCACTGCAGCGGCTTTGGGAAGAAAAAATTGAGTCGCTGGTGCGCCTGGGAGTAAGCGAGCCGCTCCTGCGCCGGCAGTACCTGATCACACCGGCCTGCGGTACCGGGACGCTGCAGCCGGAGCTGGCCGCACAGGTTTACCGGCTTGCCGCAGGGCTGGCGGAAAGATTGTAAATGGACGAAGGAGTGTTGCCTGTGAAAGAAGCACAGCTAACCGATATTTTGCTGGAGCTTTCCGAAAACGCCGGTGTGGCAGGCGACGAAGAGGGGGTAGTCGGTCTGGCTGCCCGCTACTTCCGGCAGTACACCGACCGGGTGGAAACAGACCGCTTCGGCAACCTTATCGCTTTCAAACGGGGTGAGAAAAACGGGACCGGAGAGCAGGTATCTCTGGCCGTGTTGACCCATATTGATGAAATCGGTGCCATGGTCACTAAAATTGAAGCGGAAGGTTTCCTGCGCTTTACCTCCGTGGGCGGCATCGATCCGCGAACCTTGCTGGGGCAGGCGGTGGTAGTGCACGGCCGCACACCCTTAACAGGCGTTATCGGCGCCCTGGCACCCCACCTGCTTAGCGAAAAGGAACGAAAAAAAGAGTTAAAAATGGAGCATCTTTTCATTGACCTGGGGCTGACCCGGGAGCAGGCCCTGGAGCGTTTAAATGTAGGCGACTTTATTTCCCTGGAGCAGAAACCGTTAAAGCTGCCAACAGGCTGTATCACCGGCAAATCTCTCGACAACCGGGCCGGGGTGGCTGCGGCCATTTTTTGTGCTGCCGAACTGGCCGGAATGAAACATGATGCTGATATATATTTTGTCACTACCCTGCAGGAAGAAGTGGGGCTGCGCGGCGCCGTCACCGCGGCGTACGGCCTGGCGCCTGATCTGGCCGTGGCTGTAGATGTGACCCACGGAGAATTGCCGGGCCTTTCCAGTGGTGATGTTTTTAAACTGGGACAGGGCGTAACCATTGCCCTGGGACCGAACATTCATCCCGCCCTGTCCGGCCTGCTTAAAGAGCTGGCCCGGGAGCAGCGGATTCCATACCAGCCGGAACCGATCCCGGCCTCATCTTCAACCGATGCCTGGGCCGCGCAGGTTTCCCGGGAAGGCATTCCTGCAGCGCTGCTGTCCATTCCGCTGCGTTATATGCACAGTGTTGTGGAGATGCTTCACCCGGATGATTTAACCGGCTGCGGCCGCCTGCTTAGCCATTTTGCCCGCAGTGTGGATCGCCGCTTTGTGGAGGGGTTAGCATGTTTTTAGAAACTCTGTCCAACCTGCCCGGCGTATCCGGCGATGAGGCCAGGGTCCGCCGGGCCATCGTCGAGATTTTAAAGGATCAGCCGCTGGAACTTAAATGCGACACCATGGGCAACCTTTATGTCCGTAAAAAGGGATCGGCCCGGGATTCGCGGGTTATGCTTACAGCCCATATGGATGAAGTAGGGCTGATGGTCATGGCGGTGGAAAAAAACGGCCACCTTAAATTTAAAGCAGTAGGCAGTCTTGATTCACGGGTTCTGGTGGCCAAGCGGGTGAAGGTGGGGCCGGACGCCGTTCCCGGCGTAATCGGGGTTAAGGCGGTGCACCTGCAGAAACCGGGGGAGCGGCGCAAGCCTTTCACCGAAGATCAGCTAACCATTGATATCGGAGCCAGTAACGGGGAAGAGGCGGAAAAGTACGTCCGGGTTAGTGATTACGTTTCTTTCGACAGCACCTTTACCGCCATGGGTGAAGGGTATTTCCGGGGCAAGGCCTTTGATGACCGGGCCGGTTGCGCCGTGCTGCTGGAGCTTTTACTGGATCCGGAAACGCCGCCCTTCGATGCCGTTTTCACCGTGCAGGAAGAAATCGGTTCCCGCGGGGCCCTGGTGGCGGCCTATACGCTGCAGCCGCAGCGGGCCCTGGTTTTGGAAGGAACTGCCGCTGCAGACACCCCGGGCACAGAAAGGGAGCAGTCCGGCACGGTGTTGGGCGCCGGTCCGGCTATCAGCATCATGGATAGCTCCGTGATTGTAGACCGGGAAATGCTCCGGGAGCTGGTTCATACCGCTGAAGCGGCGGGTATTCCCTACCAGTATCGCCGTTTTACCGGGGCGGACACCGATGCGGGGGCCATAGCCCTTTCCCGGGAAGGGGTAAAAGCGGCGGTGGTCTCGGTGCCCTGCCGTTATATTCATTCGCCGCATGGCGTGATGCGGGAGAGCGATTTTCACCATACGGTAGCCCTGATCCGTGCATGGTTGCAGAGTGGAACCGGGAAATAAAGGGTACGGGTAAAGCACCAGGCCTTTTGTT
Source organism: Bacillota bacterium (assembly GCA_029552125.1). GTDB lineage: Bacteria > Bacillota > Dethiobacteria > DTU022 > DTU022 > JAKPEE01. The sequence continues at coordinate 29,141 of JAKPEE010000156.1, forward strand.
TAAGCCTTTTCTGCCTGCGGACAATAAGATCTAAGGCTTTGAATAAATGGTAAATGAAGGTGATAATAGCATGGAAGCGCTAATGAAAAGTTTATGTGAAGCTTATGGACCTTCCGGAGAGGAGAAGGAAATCAGGGCCTTAATTGAGAATGCGGTGAAAGACAGCGTTGACCGGATCTATACCGATAACCTGGGCAATCTTTTGGCCGTGCGCGAAGGGCCGGAGCCGGCCCTGCTGCTTTCGGCACACATGGATGAAATCGGTGTTATCGTCACCCATATTGATGAGAACGGCTTTTTGCGTATCGCTCCGGTGGGCGGGGTAGCCCCGCACCTGCTATTGGGGCAGCGGCTGCGCTTTAAAAACGGTGCCGTGGGGACGGTTTATCATGAAAAATTAAAAGAGCTGCGCGATCTGGACTGGTCCAAGCTATACCTTGATCTTGGGGCCGGTAGTGCGGCCGAAGCTAAAAATGTAGCGCAAATCGGGGATATGGCCTGCCTGCACCAGCCTTTCGACTCGCTAAACGGCCGCTACATGGCCAAGGCCCTGGATGACCGGGTCGGCTGCGCGATCCTGATCGAGACGGCGCGGCGCCTGGCCGGGGCTCCCCTGCCTCAGGCGATCTGCTTCCTCTTCTCCGTTCAGGAAGAGGTGGGGCTGCGGGGTGCCACTACTGCCGCCTATAGTATTCAGCCTGGGTACGGCCTGGCGGTGGATGTGACCCGGGCCGGCGATACTCCTAAAGCGCCCCTGATGGAAGTATCTCTGGGCAAAGGTCCGGCCATCAAGGTTAAAGACAGCTCTGTTATCTGCAGCCCCAAGGTACGCCGCTTTATGATGGAGGTTGCTTCGCAGCATGAAATTCCTTACCAGCTAGAGGTGCTGGAGCGGGGCGGCACTGACGCCGGAGCCATACACCTCAGCCGTGGCGGGGTGCCCACGGGAGCGCTTTCGATACCCTGCCGCTATATTCATACTGCCTCAGAAATGGTAGATGCGGCGGATATACAAAATGCGGTTAAACTTTTAGAAATTCTGTGCCGCACTTCCTGGTCTGAAGGGGTTTCTTAAACCGGGCAAATAATAACTGCCTGCACCTTAAAAAAGCGTCTGTATTTCCGGCGCTTTTTTAATTTTTTCCATTATCTGGAGAGCATTTTGATTTATGAAGCATAGTATGGTATACTAGAATAAGTATTGACATAAGAGAAACTAATTAGAAAAGTAACACAATGGGAGGGGGTCCTCGCTGCAGCAACACTTATAACCGGAAAGGAGCGATCATATGGACTTAAAACGGAGGATTTCCTTGAACCGGGCCGGTGAATTGAAAAAAACAATTGCCGACTACCAGCGGTCACTAAAAAATATTGCCACCGGGTTCAGCCGCTGGCCGGAAATCCAGAAGAACCAGGAAAAAATAATGAAATTTTTTGGCGCCTCCGCCGCAGAGTGGGCGGACTGGCGCTGGCAGTTGAAAAACAGGATTCATACCACAGAGGTATTACAACAGTTCCTCCATTTAACCCCTTCGGAAATAGAAGAGATCAAGCGCACTGGCACACACTATCGCTGGGCCATATCGCCATACTATCTTAGCCTGATGGATCCCGATGATCCTGGCGACCCCATCCGGCGCCAGGCGGTGCCGCAACTTCTTGAATATACCGATACGTACGGTGAAAGCGATCCCATGGGTGAAGCCTATACTTCCCCGGTTCCCGCCATCACCCGCCGCTATCCGGATCGCCTCATCATTAATGTTACCAATCAATGCGCCATGTATTGCCGCCACTGCCAGCGCCGCCGCAATATTGGCGAAAAAGACCTGGCCACTCCCCGGGAGCAGATCGAGGAGGCTTTACGTTATATCCGTAATAACAAGGAGATCCGCGATGTGCTCCTGACCGGCGGCGACGGCTTTATGCTCAGCAATAAGAGTATCGCCTGGCTGCTGGAACAGCTCGATTCAATACCGCACATAGAGATTAAGCGCTTCGGCACGCGCACCCCGGTCACTTTACCATACCGCATTGACGATGAACTCTGTGCCATCTTGTCCCGGCACCTGCCCCTCTATGTCAACACCCACTTTAACCATCCCCTGGAAGTTACCCCCGCCGCCCGGGAGGCCTGCCTTAAATTGGCCCGGGCCGGAGTGGCCCTGGGCAACCAGGCTGTGCTCCTGAAAGGGGTCAACAACGATCCTTATGTCATGCGCAAGCTTAACCAGGAGCTTTTGAAAATTATGGTCCGCCCGTACTACCTTTTTCACCCCAAGCGGGTTAAAGGTACTTCGCATTTCTATGTCCGGGTGGAAGAAGGCCTGGAAATCATGGAAAAACTGCGCGGCTATACTTCCGGCCTGGCTATCCCGACCTACCTGATCAACGCCCCGCACGGCTACGGTAAAACGCCCCTTCTGCCCACTTACCTGCTGGGCATCGGCAAAGATTCAGTAACCATACGGACCTGGGAAAACAGAGTTTTACGTGTTGATAACCGGGAAGCAGAGGAGGGCGGTTCGTAGCAGGAGTTGCCCTTTACCCGGCCGGCACCCGGCCGGGCTGACCGAAACAGGGGACAGGCCCGTGGAAGCGATGAGCGAACAGGTTATCTTTTTAAATGCGTTGAACCGGATCCCCTTTTTAGGCCCCGTTCGCATCGGGGCCTTAATCAGGTATTGCGGCACGGCCCGTGAAGCCTGGAACGCCGGGGCTGCACAACTGCAGCAAATACCGGAACTGAAAGGACTGGCGGAAAAATTTCTGGAAGAGCGCCGTAAGATTAATCCCGAAGTGGAATGGCGCCGCCTGCAGTGCTTAAACATCGGCTGCCTGACCCTGGAAAGCCCCGATTACCCTTCATTATTGCGCCAGATTACGCATCCTCCGCCGATACTTTATTATCGCGGCTGCTGGGTTAATGAAACTGCAGCCATAGCCATTGTGGGCAGCAGGCGCTGCACGGCTTACGGCCGGGATATAGCCGGCCGCCTGGCCGCTGAACTGGCTCAAGCCGGAGTCACCGTAGTAAGCGGCCTGGCCCTGGGAGTGGATACGGCGGCGCACCGGGGCGCCCTGGAGGGGGGCGGGCGCACCGTGGCCGTGCTGGGCTGTGGCCTGGATCGTTGTTATCCGCCGTCCAATGGCGCTTTAATGAAGGCGATCCAGGAGAGGGGGGCGGTGCTCAGCGAGTTTCCCCTGGGCACCCTGCCTTTACCGCAGCATTTTCCCCAGCGCAACCGCATTATCAGCGGTCTAACCCTGGGGACGGTGGTGGTAGAAGCACCGCTGAAGAGCGGTGCCCTGATTACCGCCTCTTACGCCCTGGAGCAGAACCGGGAGGTTTTTGCCGTCCCCGGCCATGTGGACAGCCCTTACAGCCGTGGCTGCCATAAGCTTTTAAAGGAAGGGGCGCGCCTGGTGGAATCTATCGCCGACATTTTGGAGGAGTTGCCCCTGATCCCGTTTGCGGCAGCGGCTGCGGCGGCAGGCGCCGCGGACAGTGTTTCCGGGGCAGAAAAAAACATTTTGGAGTTGATCCCTTACCGGCCGGTGCATATGGATGAGCTCATAGCTTCCAGCGGCCTCAGCGCGGAGCGTATCGGCCCGCTGCTCCTGGAACTGGAACTAAAAGGGCTGATCCGGCAGCTTCCGGGTAAATATTTTGCCAGGCAATAAATTATGTTAGAATAAGGAGTCGGCCAAATCGCGGTGCCGGCCGATGCAAACGCAGGGGTGCGGCATGCCGCGCCCGGACGCATACCGGGAATACAGAATAGAGGAAACAGTGGTCAGGGGTCAGATACGGAAGACCGGGAGTTGGAGGACTTAGTATTGCATTTTTTAGGAGAAAAGGACAAAATATTAAATTAAAAAGCAAGAAAATAATTCTTTTATCTTTTCTCCTGTATCCTGTATACTGTATTCATGCTTTTAATACAAATACATACAGTACAATAGTACATGTTGCTTTCAAGGAGAGATGCTCTAGCATGAACCTGGTCATCGTGGAATCGCCTGCCAAGGCCCGTACTATTGGCAAGTTCCTGGGGCGTAATTATAAAGTGATGGCCTCCCAGGGTCATCTGATTGACTTGCCGAAGAGCCAGCTCGGCATTGACATCGAAGCAGGATTTACACCCCGCTATATTACTATTCGCGGTAAAGGCCAGATCTTAAAGCAGCTCAAAGATGCGGGCAAGAAGGCTAAAGCGGTCTACCTGGCCGCCGACCCTGACCGCGAAGGCGAAGCCATCTGCTGGCACCTGCAGCAGGCTTTGCAGATCGATGATAACCAACCCTGCCGGGTTGAATTTAACGAGATTACCAGGGAGGCGATTAAGGAGGCTTTTAAACATCCGCGCCTGATCGATTCCAACCGGGTTGATGCCCAGCAAGCCCGGCGCATTCTTGACCGCCTCGTCGGCTACTTGATCAGCCCCCTGCTCTGGCGCAACATTCGCAGCGGCCTTAGCGCCGGGCGGGTGCAGTCTGTAGCGGTACGCCTGATTTGCGAGCGGGAGGATGAAATAAATAGCTTTATACCGCAGGAATACTGGACCGTGGAGGCGCTCCTGGAAAGCGGCCGGGGCGAAACCCCTTTTAAAGCGCTCCTGGAACGTTATCAACAGAAAAAAATTGAACTGGGTCGCCGGGAGCAGGTTGATGAAGTAGTGGCGGCCTTGCGCGGCGCTGATTTCGTGGTGGATAAAGTTACCAGAACCCGCCGCCAGCGGCACCCCTACCCGCCGTTTACCACCAGCAGCCTGCAGCAGGAAGCATCTTCCAAGCTGGGTTTCACCAGCCGCAAAACCATGTCCCTGGCCCAGCAGCTATACGAAGGTATTAATATCGGCAAAGGCGAAACCGTGGGCCTGGTCACCTATATCCGCACCGATTCCACCCGGGTTTCCGCGCAGTCCCAGAAGGAAGCGCGGGAGTTAATCCGGGATAGCTTCGGGGCTGATTTCGTGCCCGACAACCCGCCCCACTACCGCTCCCGTAAAGGGGCGCAGGAGGCCCATGAAGCCATCCGCCCCACCTCGGTACTGCGGAAACCGGCGGACATGGAAAAGTATCTCACCCGCGACCAGTTCAGATTATATAAGTTGATCTGGGACCGCTTTATGGCCAGCCAGATGGCCCCGGCGGTGTTCGATCAGGTCCGGATTATCATTACGGCCGGGGACTATACGTTAAAAGCCACCGGCTCGAGCCTCCTCTTCCCGGGCTTCCTTATCCTATACCACGCTGAAGAACAGGACGCGGATACGATACTCCCGGCCCTGGAGGAAGGACAAAAACTGAAGCTGGTCGACCTGCTGCCGGAGCAGCATTTTACCCAGCCGCCTCCTCGTTTTAACGAAGCCTCCCTCATTAGAACGCTGGAGGAAAAAGGTATCGGGAGGCCCAGCACCTATGTTCCCATTATCGAGACGATTCAAAGCCGCGGCTACGTCTTAAAGGAGAACAAAGCTTTTGTGCCGGCAGAACTGGGGTACGTGGTGGTGGAGCTACTGAAACAATATTTTCCGGAGATAATCGACGTTGGCTTTACCGCCAAAATGGAATCTCAGCTCGATGATATCGGCGCCGGAAAGCTCGAACGCAATCATGTTCTGGATGATTTTTACCGCGCCTTTAAAGAAAGGCTGGCGGTGGCGGAACAGGAAATTAAGCGCATTGAGCTCACCGCCGAGGTCAGCGATGAAACCTGCCCGCAGTGCGGCCGCTATCTTATTTTTAAACACGGCCGCTTCGGCCGCTTCCTGGCCTGCCCCGGTTACCCGGAATGCAAGTATACCAAGAATATCGTTAAAGAAACGGGAGTGCCCTGCCCCCATTGCGGCAAGATGCTGGTGGAGCGGCACAGCAAAAAGGGGCGGCTGTTTTATGGCTGCAGCGGTTTTCCCGAATGCCGCTTCTCGGTTTGGGATAAACCGCTGCCGGAGAAATGCCCGCGCTGCGGCGGGTTAATGGTCGAGGCGGTGCGGCGCAAGAAAAAGACAAAGCGCTGCTCCAACCAGGATTGCGGCTTTAAAGAGCCGGTTTTAGCCGGAACAGCAGCGAAGGGATAGCAGGCAAAAGAGGTGGAGGCGTTTGGTCAGTCGGCCGCATCTGGACTGACTGCCGGGTGTTAAGAATACCGGGCCGACAATTTTCAACCTATGCATACCAATATCGACTTTTTCCGTCACTTTTTGAAAAGTGCCAAAGGAAGTACACAAGAAAGTCATTTTTTAGCGCGCCCTAAAATCGCTGGAATTTTTTCAAAAAACAATCCGGCAATCACTTGCATAACTATACCGGTTATGCTACTATGTAGCAAGGTGAATCGGCTTGCATAAAAGGCTTGAGCGGTTTTTGACATACCTGGATGTTCAGAAAAACGCTTCACCATTAACCCTGCAAAGCTACCGGAATGACATCATGCAATTCCTGGCTTTGTTAAATCAATATGGCGAAGACCTGGGTGGTACGGATCACTACCGTATGCGCCGGTTCCTGGCCTGGTTAAAGGAACAGGGTTATAGCCGCAGCACCGTGGCGCGAAAATTGTCGGCAACTCGCACATTTTTACGTTTTGTACAAAGGGAAGGCGGGCTGCAAAGCAGTAGCTGGGCTGCCGTGGCCAGGCCGCGCCAGGAAAAAACGCTGCCGTCTTTTTTATACTACCACGAGGTGGCGGCGTTGCTGGAGGCTCCGGATTGCGGCACACTGCTGGGTTTTCGAGACCGCACCATCCTGGAAGTCATTTATGCCTGCGGGTTGCGGGTCAGTGAGCTGGTCGGGCTGGAGCTGGCTTCCCTTCAACTGGAAGAACGGCTGGTAAAGGTTTACGGCAAGGGGAGCAAAGAGCGCATAGTGCCCCTGGGCCGGGTGGCCGCCGCTTATCTGGAAGAATATCTGCAGCGGGTCCGGCCGGCCTTGCTAGCCTTAAACCGGAATGGCGCCACCACGGATAAAGTTTTCATCAACCATCGCGGCGGCCCGTTAAGCGATCGGGGAGTGCGGCTTATGTTTCAAAAGTATATCCGGCAGGTTTCGTGCCGGGAAAAGATTACCCCTCACTCCCTGCGCCACTCGTTTGCCACGCACATGCTGGAGCGGGGGGCTGACTTAAGGGTGGTCCAGGAGCTTTTGGGACACGTCAGCGTTTCCACGACCCAGGTTTATACCCATATTACCCGGGAGCACCTGCAGGCAGTATACCGGCTGGCCCACCCACGCCGGGAAATTGAAAAGGGCGGTTAGGAAGATGTTCCAGGGAACCACCATTATTGCGGTAAAAAAAGGAGAACGGGTAGCTATTGCCGGAGACGGCCAGGTGACCTTCGGCAACAGCACTGTGATCAAGCATGGAGCCCGGAAAGTAAGACGCCTTTACGATGGAAAAGTGATCGCCGGCTATGCCGGTTCCGTGGCCGACGCTCTGACCCTTTGTGAAAAATTCGAAGGGAAACTGGAAAGCTACCAGGGCAACTTGCAGCGGGCTGCGGTAGAGCTGGCCAAAGAATGGCGGACAGACCGGGTTCTGCGCCGGCTGGAAGCGATGCTGCTCGCGGCCGGGCGGGAGGCGCTGTTGCTGATTTCAGGCACAGGAGAAGTGATTGAACCGGATGACAACATTGCTGCTGTCGGATCCGGGGCGCCATATGCCCTGGCTGCTGCCAAGGCTCTGCTCCGCAACACCGACCTGTCACCAGGGGAGATTGCCCGGCAGGCTCTAAGTATAGCGGCAGAGATTTGTATTTATACTAATGATCGGATCACAGTTGAGGAGCTGTAGAAGGGCTGGTTTATGATGAGTAGCGAAGAGTTGACTCCCCGCGAAATCGTGGCGGAACTGGACCGTTACATAGTGGGGCAGGAAGAAGCAAAACGCTGTGTGGCGGTAGCTTTGCGCAACCGTTACCGGCGCAAAAAACTACCGCCGGAAATGCAGGATGAAATAGTGCCCAAGAATATTATCATGATCGGGCCTACCGGGGTCGGCAAAACAGAAATTGCCCGGCGCCTGGCCCGGCTGGTGAATGCGCCTTTCGTCAAAGTAGAGGCTACCAAATTTACCGAAGTAGGGTACGTCGGCCGGGACGTAGAGGCGATGATCCGGGATCTGGTGGAGACAGCCATCCGCATCGTGCAGGCCGAGCGGATGCTGGAGGTTGAAAACAAAGCGATCCGCGCCGCCAACGAAAGGCTGGTGGAACTGCTGGCGCCCCTGCCCCGGAAAAGACGCCGCTCCACCAACCCCCTGGGCTTTCTGTTCCAGGCCGCGCCGGCCCAACTGGAAGATCAGGCCGCGGAAGACGCCGGTTTCCAGGAGCGGTTACGCCAGGCCCGGGAAGAGCAGCAGTTGATACGGCGGCGGCTGGAAAACGGGGAACTGGAAGGGCGGCAGGTAGAAATTGAAGTGGAAGACCGCCGCCCGCCCATGGTTGAGTTTTTTTCCGGGCAGGGTATAGAAGAGATGGGGGTTAACATCCAGGACATTCTGGGCAATATCATACCCCCGCGCAAAAAGAAAAGAAAAGTAACCGTTGCCGAAGCCAGGAAAATTCTGAAACAGGAAGAAGCCCAGAAACTGATCGATATGGATGCAGTAATCAGCGAAGCTGTGCAGCGGGCCGAACAACTTGGTATAATCTTCCTCGATGAAATCGATAAAATTGCGGGCAAAGACTATCGAGGCGCCGGACCTGACGTTTCCCGCGAAGGCGTGCAAAGAGATATCCTACCCATTGTAGAAGGATCTACTGTAGTGACCAAGTACGGCCCGGTCAAGACGGATTACATTTTATTCATTGCTGCCGGAGCGTTTCATATGACTAAACCCTCCGACCTTATTCCGGAACTGCAGGGCCGTTTTCCGATCAGGGTGGAGTTGCACAGCCTCACCGAGGAAGATTTTCAACGGATCCTGGTCGAACCGAACAACGCTCTGATCAAGCAGTACATAGCCCTGCTGGAAACCGAAGGGGTGAAGCTTGAATTTACCCGGGAGGCTATTGAAGAGATTGCCGGGACAGCCTGCTTGCTGAACCAGGAGATGGAAAATATCGGCGCACGGCGCCTGCACACTATCCTGGAAAAAGTCCTGGAAGATATCTCTTTTGAACTTCCCGATCCTGAAGTGAAAACCCTGATCATAGACCGGGAATATGTCCGGAATAAATTACAAAAAATTGTTAAAAATAAAGATTTGAGTAAATACATTTTATGAAAAAAGAGCAGAGAAAGGTAGGTGACCGATGTGATTTCTTCTCCTTTGCTTGAGAAGACCCGTCGCATCAACAAAATTCTACAAAAAACGGCCGGACAGCATGTAGATTTTCAAGAAGTGGCTGAAGTCCTTAAAGGCGTTATTCACGCCAACTGCTACATTGTTGACCGTCAGGGCGAAATCCTGGGATACGCCATCGTCGACGAGTTTGAATGTGAGCTGTTGGTGGGCCATGTATTGAAAGACGCCAGGTTTCCCGACGATTACAATGAATTCCTGCTGAAAAGCGAGGAATCTCGTGTAAACGTGCGTCAAAAATCTAATGACTGTGTTTTCGTCGAAACGGCAAACTGCCTCTTCACCAACAAAATTCTCACCATTATCCCCATCATCGGGGGAGGCAAACGCCTGGGAACCCTTCTTTTGGCCCGCTTCAACGAGCTGTTCGACGCCGAAGACCTGATCCTGGCCGAAACGGGAGCCACAGTGGTAGGCATGGAGATCTTGCGCTCCAAGGCGGAAAAAATCGAAGAAGAAGCCAGGAACAAGGCCGTGGTTCAACTGGCTATCGCTACCCTCTCCTACTCGGAGCTGGAGGCGGTGGAGCATATCTTCGAAGAGCTGGGCGGTGACGAAGGACTGCTGGTAGCCAGCAAAATTGCCGACCAGTTGGGGATTACACGCTCGGTGATTGTCAATGCCCTGCGCAAGTTCGAAAGCGCCGGGGTCATCGAATCCCGCTCCCTGGGGATGAAGGGTACTTACATCAAAGTGCTTAACCCCTACCTGCTGGAGTACCTGGCCAAGAAATCAAAAACGTTTCAGAAATAAAAACAATAGTGGTTAAAATAGCTGTTCAAAGAGTAATTCGCTTATGCGAATTACTCTTTCTTTTTAGAATTGGGGCCTGATCCAAAAAAATGGTGAACAGAACTGCGGGCCGGGGTAACCTGAACCAGGGCGGGTAAAGGCAGGCGGCGGCAGACACGGGGTGAATAAAATTCTAAATTCTGCCTTATTTCAAGCAATAGAAGTATTTTAAAGGAAGGGGCTGTCCTCATTCATTTATAGGACAGCCCCGTAAATAACTTAATGTGTCTGACACTTTTAGTTATTCACCTGGAAGTCCAGGGCCGCATCTTTTTTGGTCAGGGTCACGGTATCACTGTCTTTGATTTCGCCCTTGACGATTCGGTAAGAAAGCGGCGTTTCCACTTCCTGCTGGATCAGGCGCTTCAGCGGGCGGGCTCCGAAGGAGGGATCGTAGCCCTTTCGCGCCAGGTAGGCAGCCGCGGCTTCATCCCAGGTAAGGGTAATGCCGGCGTTTTTCTTAAGCCTTTCCGCCAGGCGCTCCAGCAATAGATCGGTTATTTTTTGCAACTGGTCCTGCTCCAGGGCGCGGAAGACAATAATCTCGTCGATCCGGTTTAAAAATTCCGGGCGGAAATGCTGCCGCAACAGCGCCATTACCCTCTCCTGCATGGCCTCAAAATCGCCGCCCCTCTCCTGGAATTGCAGGATCTCCTGGCTGCCGATATTTGAAGTCATGATCACGATGGCGTTTTTAAAGTCAACCAGCCGGCCCTTACCGTCGGTAAGCCTACCGTCTTCCAGGATTTGCAGCAGGGCGTTGAAGACATCGGGATGGGCTTTCTCGATTTCATCAAATAAGACCACGCTGTAAGGCTTGCGCCGGATGGCCTCGGTGAGCTGCCCGCCTTCGTCGTAGCCCACATACCCCGGGGGTGCCCCGATTAGCCTCGCTACGCTATGCTTTTCCATGTATTCGGACATATCCAGGCGGATCATATTGCGTTCGTCGTCAAACAGAGTTTCCGCCAGGGCGCGCCCCAGTTCGGTTTTGCCCACTCCCGTGGGCCCCAGGAAGATAAAGCTGCCCACGGGGCGGTTGGGGTCTTTAATGCCGCTGCGCGCCCGCAGCACCGCGTTGGCCACGGCGGTTACCGCCGCCTCCTGCCCCACGACGCGGCGGTGCAGGATCTCTTCCAGCCTGATTAGCTTTTCCCTTTCACCCTCCATGAGCCTGCTTACCGGGATTCCCGTCCAGCGGCTGACCACGCTGGCAATATCCTCCTCGGTGACCTCTTCGTTTAAAAGCATCTCTTTTTTTTGCTTCCCGGCCAGCAGCTCTTCTTCTTTCTTTAAGCGCTGCTCCGCCTCGTTTAATCTGCCGTATTTTAGCTCGGCGACGCGGTTCAGGTCATATTCCCGCTCTGCTTTTTCAATCTGGGTGCGTATTTCTTCAATCTCGCGCTTCAATTCGCGCAGCCGCCCGATGGACTCTTTTTCGGCCTGCCATTGGGCTTTCATCACTTCCTGCTCGCTGCGCAGGTCGGCCAGCTCTTTTTGCAGCTTCTCCAGGCGCTCCCTGGAGGCCGGATCCTTTTCTTTTTTCAGCGCCGCTTCTTCGATCTCCAGTTGCATCACCCGCCGCGTGATCTCATCCAGGGCCGCGGGCATGCTGTCGATTTGCGTGCGCAGGCGCGCCGATGCTTCGTCCACCAGGTCGATGGCCTTGTCAGGCAGGAAGCGGTCGGTAATGTAGCGGTCCGACAGCACTGCCGCCGCAATTAGCGCCGCATCCTGGATGCGCACGCCGTGGTGCACCTCGTAGCGCTCTTTGAGTCCGCGCAGGATGGAGATGGTGTCCTCCACGGAGGGGGGTTTGACCATGACCGGCTGGAAGCGGCGCTCCAGGGCCGCGTCCTTTTCGATATGCTTGCGGTACTCGTCGATGGTGGTGGCGCCCACGGCGCGCAGTTCGCCGCGGGCCAGCATCGGCTTCAGCAGGTTGCTGGCATCCATGGCACCCTCGGCCGCCCCGGCGCCGACCACTGTATGCAGCTCGTCGATAAAAAGGATTACCCGGCCGGCCGACTCCTGCACCTCTTTTAAAACCGCCTTGAGCCGCTCTTCAAATTCCCCCCGGTACTTGGCCCCCGCCACCAGCGAACCCATGTCCAGGGCGATAACCTGTTTCTCTTTCAAGCCCTCGGGGACATCTCCGGCCACGATGCGCCGGGCCAGCCCCTCCACGATAGCCGTTTTGCCCACGCCCGGCTCGCCGATCAGCACCGGGTTGTTCTTGGTGCGGCGCGACAAAATTTCAATAATGCGCCGGATTTCCTCGTCGCGCCCGATGACCGGGTCGAGCTTCCCTTCGCGGGCCAGGGCGGTCAGGTCCCGGCCGTAGCGCAGCAGCGCTTCATAGGTGCTCTCCGGATTATCGCTGGTAATGCGCTGTGAGCCCCTCACCGCGCGCAGCGCCTGCAGCAGTTTGCCTCGCTCCAGCCCCCACCTGCGGAACAGCTCGACTAGGTCCGCTTCACCCTCTTCTACCAGGGCCAGCAGCAGGTGTTCCACGCTGATGTAATCGTCTTTTAAGGTCTTTGCTTCCTGCTCCGCCCGGCTAAGAACCCTGGCCAGGGCTGTATTCATCTGCAGGGTCCCCTCATAACCGTATACCTGTGGAATTTTGTCCAGCAGGGCTTCCAGATCCCGTCTGAACAGCTCCGGCGTCACTCCGGCTTGCTGCAGCACCCGGGGCGTAATGCCTTCTTTTTGTTCCAGCAGCGCCAGCGCCAGGTGTTTAGGTCCCAGGACCTGGTGATGGCGGTCAACAGCGATCTGCTGCGCCGCGGCCAGCGCTTCCCTTGTTTTTTGCGTCATTTTATTAAAATCCATAACGGTTCACCTCTCTGCGTAAACGATTTATCTCTTCCTGCATCTCTTCCATCTGCTCCAGCAGCTCCACCACAATGGCGGCTCCGGTTAGATTAACTTTTAGCGTGTTCCACAGCCGCAGCACCCGGTAAGCGCGGCGCAGGTGCGCCGGGGTGATGCAGCCGCCTTCAATTTCGATAACGCCCAGCTCCTCCAGCCGCCTGGCCAGGGAAGGGTGCAGCCCTGTTTGATCCAGGGGAAATTTTTCTTCCTTCCCGCTATGACTGTGAATGATAATCAGCTTCATGCCCGCGACCTCCCTTTGCCCAGCTCGCTTAACTTATGATAAAGCTCTTTTTCAGCTTCACTGATATGGGCGGGGATATCGATCTGTATGCGCACCAGGTGATGTCCCCGGCCGCCGCCCTTCAGGGGGAACCCTTTCTCCCGCAGCCGTAACTTGGTCCCCGCACGGCTGCCCGGCGGAACTGTTACCGTGACCGGGCCGTCCAGGGTGTTGACAGTAACCTTATCGCCCAGGACAGCCTGTTCCGGCCTTAAAAAGAGATCGCTTTCCACCGTAGCGCCGTTTAAACGAAAGAGGGGATGGGGCAGAATGCGGACTTTTAAGTATAAATCGCCAGGGCTGCCGCCGTTCAAGCCTTCGCCTCCCTGCCCTTTCAAGCGGATCCGGCTGCCTTCCTGTACTCCGGCCGGTATTTTAACCTCCAGGGTTTTTTCCCGGGGGACTGTTCCCGTTCCCCCGCAGCGGCTGCAGAAACCTCCGCCGGTGACGCCGCTGCCCGCGCAGCCGGCACAAATGGCTTCGCCTGAAACACGCATAGATCTGATCCCGCCCCGGTAGGCTTCTTCTATGGTCAGCTCTATTTCACTTTCAATATCCTGGCCGCGCACAGGCCTCCGGGCGGTCCTGGATTGTCTAAAACCGCCCCGGCCGAAAAGCTGTTCGAAGAAGTCGCTGAAACCGCCGGCACCGAAGTCGAAATCGCCGCTGTAATAGTAATGGGTTTGGCCGGCGCCGGGCTCCTGGTACTGGTAAGTAAATTCATCGCCGTCCTGCCAGCGGCTTCCAAGCCGGTCGTACTTGGCCCTTTTTTCCGGATCGCTTAAGACCTCGTGCGCTTCATTAATGCGCTTAAACATCTCTTCCGCCTCTTTTTTCTTGTCGGCGGGCTGCAGGTCCGGGTGCCACTTGCGGGCCAGCCTGCGATAAGCGCTTTTTATCTCTTTAGCGGTGGCATTCCGATCCACGCCTAAAATTTTATAATAGTCCTGAAATGTAGTTTTCAAGTAGATCACCCCTTTCCCTGGAACCGGTCATCTTTCACCTGTGGCAAGCGATTTGTTGTCCTGCAACCAGTTTTCCCTATTAGAGAAAAGGCTGTCATGGAAGAGCCATGGCAGTACAGGCTAGAAGTTCCAATAACAGGCGTTATTATTAGAGTAACTAACCAAATTATAGCACTATTTTAGTATATAGTAAACAAATAGTTTGATTATGCCAAGCAACTTCGTGTGCCGGTGCTATTAATGCTAAACTATGGATAGTATTGATGTGCAGCCAAGAGCGAACCATATTATTCTTTATTGGAAATTGGAAGCATTAATACCATGCCAAGGCAGGCAGGCGAAACGGCCGCCCCGGTTTGTTTCAGGCGAATTAGTAAAAGAGCAGGTTGTAAGATAAAATGTTATAATGAAGGCACCAGGTTGAGGGCTTAGAATATCCGGGAGTATAGCTTTTAAACAGGAGGGTTTAAAAATGTCAAAACAAAAAATATCGGCACAGCTGCTTCTTGGACCCGTCCCTGCCGCCCTTATTTCTTGCGGCCGTGATACCGGCGAAAAAAACATTATTACCCTGGCCTGGGTGGGGGTAGTCAATTCATCCCCGCCCATGGTTTCCATTGCGGTCAGGCCGAACCGGCACTCGCACGCCATCATTGCGGATACAGGAGAGTTCGTGGTAAATATCCCCACGGTAGAACAGGTGGACCTGGTAGACGGCTGCGGTACTCACAGCGGTAAAAATATTAATAAATTTACGCACTTTGGGGTAACCCCGGTTATGGGCACCCTGAAATATGCGCCCCTGATCGATGAATGCCCTCTGAACATGGAATGCGTAGTGGAGCACACCCTGGCTTTAGGTAGCCACAGTTTATTTATCGGCCGGGTGGTGCAGGCCTATGCGGATGAATCGGCAACCGGTGAAAAGGGCAAAGTCGACTTTAACCGCTGCCGCCTGCTGGGCTACAGCAACGGCCAGTATCTCTCGGTTACGCCCCTCGATTTGAAACTGGGTTATACGCTGAAAAAGTAAAGCGGGGCAAAGGTATACTCATGCGGCGAAGTGGCAATATTATGGCTATAATTTCGCAACTTGCCATGGAGGGAAAAGGAGGTAATCTGATGGAAGCGCATGTCAACGAAGAATGTATATTTTGCGGACTGTGCGTGGACCTTTGCCCTGAAGTTTTTCAACTGGGAGAAGAGACCGCCTATGTTACGGTTAATGAAATTCCCGAAGATTTGCTGGAATGCTGCCGGGAAGCCGCAGAAGAATGTCCTACGGAAGCCATAGAGCTGTTTGATTGAGGTTTAAGCCAATCACCAGGGGGCTGTCCCAAAAGGGCAGCCCCTTTTGATTTTTGTATCAATTAATGGAAGGTTATTCGCACCTTAATGTAGAATTTAAATTTTTCAGATTTTTTTATCAGATAGCAGCGTTACCAAAAAGGAGGACGATGATGTTCAAACGAACTTTCGGTTTTAACCGGGACTTATTCTCTTCTTTTGATTTTACCTGTTTAAGCTTGCCAGGGGAGGCAGCCGTAGCGGGACCGCTCTGCTGCAGCAGCGGTCCTGCAGCCCCGCCGGCCGAATCTCTGCTGCCGCGCATACGCCGGGCGGCGGAGGGCCCGCATACGATTACTTTTGTCGGCTCAGCCGCCGGAGGCGACGGTGCAGTGCCGCTGACCCTCTCCTGGGCGCAACTGCACCAGGACGCCCTGGCCGTGGCGGCGTCTTTGCAGGAACACGGCGTCAAGCCGGGAGATCATGTCGCGCTTCTGGGGCCGACCACCCGGCCCCTGGTGACCGCCATACAGGGCATATGGCTGGCCGGCGGCTGCGTGATAGTGCTGCCTCTGCCCATGCGCATGGCCTCCCTGGATGAGTTTATGCGCCAGACCAGGGCTCACCTGGTGCATGGAGATGTGCGCCTGCTGCTGCTGGACCCCGACCTGGCGCCGTTCCTGGAAACCAGGCCCGGTGACCCGCCCGTGCTAATGCTTGACCGGGTCCAGCCCGGGCCGGGGCGCCCCACGGCCTCAGACTACCGGGAGGTGCCTGATGATCCGCATCGCCTGGCCATCCTCCAGTTTACTTCCGGCTCCACGGCTGAGCCTAAGGGGGTCATGTTGCCGCATCATGTTATCGGGGCCAATATCGACGGGATGGTCGAGGCGGCTAAAGTAACTGTTGATGACATCATGTTTTCCTGGCTGCCGCTCTACCATGATATGGGCTTAATCGGCCTGACCACGGTGCCGATGACTGTGGGCAGTTCCCTGGTCCTCGCTTCGCCGCAGGATTTTTTGGCCAAACCCGGCGACTGGATGCGCTGGCTGCACCAGTTTAAAGCAACCATCACCGCGGGCCCCAATTTTTCCTGGGTCCTGGCCACCCGCGCTTTAAAAAGGATGTATGAGGAAGGGGAGCGGTTGGACCTTTCGGCGGTGCGCATTGCCTTAAATGGAGCCGAGCCGGTAGATCCTGAAGCGGTGGATCGCTTTGTGGATGCCGCCGCGCCGCACGGTTTTCGCCCCGGAGCCGTTTTTTGCGCCTTCGGCATGGCCGAAGTGGCCATCGGCGGCAGCTTCCCCCCGCCGCTGCGGGGCATGGCCTGTGACTACGTGGACCGGGCCGCTTTGGAGAAAGAAGGGATAGCGCGCCCGGCTGACCCTTCCCTTGATTCGACGCGGCGGCTGCCCCTGCTGGGACGCCCTGTGCCGGGGCTGGAAATGCGCATCTGCGATCCGGCTACCGGAGAAGAACGGGGAGAGCGGGAGGTAGGGGAGCTGGAAATCCGCGGCACCTCGGTGACCACCGGTTATTATAACCGGCCCGACCTGACGAAGGAGCTATTTCATGACGGCTGGCTGCGCACCGGAGACCTGGCTTACTTTACCGGCGGCCCCGATGGCGGCCCTTTAGAGCTGGTGATCTGCGGCCGCATTAAAGATGTGATTATCATTGCCGGCCGAAACGTATTCCCGGAAGATCTGGAAAGGGCTATCGGCACCCAGGAGGGTGTGCGCGCAGGCAATGTTATTGCCTTCGGCCTGGAAGGCAGTAAAGGTAAAGAAGCCATCGTCGTGGTGGCCGAGGTGCGCACGGAGAAGCCGCTGGAAGTGCGGCGCGCTATCCGCAGACGGGTTATCGATGTCTGTGCGGTCCCGCCCCGGGACATCGTCCTGGTGCAGCCGGGCACCCTGCCCAAAACCAGTTCGGGCAAGTTGCAGCGCAGTCTTTGCCGCAAACAATATCTCAACAAGGAGCTAAAACTAATCGACGGCTTTGACGGCTGAAAGCAGCAGTCCTGGAAGCCCGGGGTTTAGGCGACCTGGCCCCGCCGGATAGCGCAGGTTGCTCTTTCGGCGCTGGCTTTTTCCTAAAGAATAAGGAGAGGGGCAGGCTTGCAGGCTCAGGTCTGTCCTTACGGGAGAGGGCCGGGGAGAGGGGATGCTGGTGAAGTACTCATAATATTCTTGCGGGAAGACGGGGCCTGTTCCGCTTTGGTGACCGTAACGCCGGGCGAACCGGGATCAAGATTGATAAAGGCAGTGGCGCCGGCCCGCTTAAGCGCCTGCCTGGTCCGGGAGGGATCCAGGGTTAAAGCAATAATGGTCCCTCCGCCGCCCGCGCCGGCCAGCTTGGCCGCCAGCGCCCCATTATCCCGGGCCACCCTGATCATATAGTTGTTCCGCTCTCCCGAGAAAGAGAGCGCATCCTGAATACGGTGGTTTTCATTCATCAGGAAAGCCAGGCGCGGCCAATCCCGGTTCAGCAGCGCTTTTTTGCCCTCCCGGGCCATTTCTGCAATCTCGCGGTAGCCTCTGACAACCTGCGGCTCTCCTTTCAGCCAGCGTTCGCGCAGCGGGCGGTGAAAATTGCCGGAGTGATGCTGTACCCCGGTATGGGCGATAACAAAGGGCAGCTCGCTGCAGAAAGAATGAAGCGGCTCCACCGTGGCGTACTGTTCAAGGTGCAGCTCCCGGTAATGCTCTTTGCTCCGGAAATCCAGGTAATTGAGGCCGCCGAAAGTAGTCATGTACGCATCCTGGTAGCCGCAATGGCAGTTCAGATAGTTTAGCTCTATGGTCCGGTTTAACTCCGCCAGATGGTATTTATGATAGTTGCGCCCCGTATAGGCCAGCAGCGCAGACAATAAAGCGGCTATGACCGCCGTGGAACCGGCCAGACCCGCCTGCTCCGGCACCGTGGAGTGAATGAATATTTTGGCCTTCAGTTGCTCCAGGTTGAGGCAGCGCAGAACAGCGCGGGGAATATCAAAATAGTCACCCCGGCAGGCAAAATCGCTTGTCCGCTGTAAAATCACGCTGCCCCCGCGGTTTTGCAGGATAAGCTTATCCGCGGGCTCTATGGTTGCCGTAGCCGTGTTTTCGATGGAGCAGGCAAGCACCGCGCCTCCGTACCCGTCGCTGGGGTTGCCGATTATGCCTGCCCGGCCGGGGGCCCGGGCGACGATCAACAATGGTCTCCTCTCCTTTTTCCAGTTCGCCTGGGTTATAATTCTTTTTTTACCATCTTAACAAATCAGGCCTGATTAGGCAAAGCTATGATGATGTACTGCGAATTGGCGCCAGCCGGCTCCGCTGCCCTCCAGGGGGCGGCGGAGCGGCAATTTTTAAAGCATATTCCAGGGGATTGATATAGGCCCTAAGCAGCGCTGCACCGCCATAAGCGTTCATCAGCGATACCTTGGCCGATTGTGCATTACATTCAATAAACCAGGGGTGGAAATTCCGGTCCACACCGATATCGATGCCCAGTTCCCCAAAAGGACCATAGTGCTGCTCCAGCATTAAGTAAATTTGGCCCAGGAGGCGGCGCAGTTTATCTTCCAGCGTGGACACGGTAGCCTGATCCAGCTTTAAAACATGGCCAAAAAAATCTTCAAAGCGATAGCAGGCTGCATGGGTGGTGATGGGGGAGCGGGCATGGCCGACCCGCACCGGCATGCCGACAATTTCCAGCAGGCCCTCTCCGTTGCGCTGCATTTCGGCCCGCAGGTCAGCTTTGCGATCTCCGATGCTGATCAAATCGATAGGCTGCTGGATGATGACCTCCTCTTGGCCAAAAAAATTGGCCACAATACGGGGCAAACACTTGTTGTTGGCCCGCTGGATAAACAGCCTGCCGTCATAATAGCTGTATTCCAGGAGACCTCCCGGCAGCCGGCTGACCTTCATTACCTCCCGCCCCCGGCTTCCCCGGCAGGCTTTCAGGTAGATTTTTTCATAACGGTTGAGCATGCTGGAAATATCGCTTTCCTGCCCGCGGTAGAGCCTGGTATCCGGCAAATGGGGTTTGATTTGGGGGCTGGTGCACAAGACCCGGTATAGCTCCCACTTGTCAAAAGTGGATCGGGCGTTCACCAGGGGGATGTGCATTTTTTCGGCCAGCTTTAAAAAATCTTCCGCTTTTTTATCCAGGTGATCCGGGATTTTGCGCATGTAAATCACATGGGGGAAGGGAAAGATGCCGCTGTTCCAGCGGTTTTGCGAAGGATCATAGAACAATCCCCTGATCCTCAATTTTTCGCTGTCAATGTCTTTAAGCGTAAAAAGATAGAGCACCGGTTTAGTGTCGCTGCTTTCCCCTACGCTAATCGGGATTTTGGCCAGGTGAGTAAACCGGTTGAGGTTGTTCTGGCTGATCAAAACACCAAGATAAACCGGCCTGCCGGCAGTTTTAGCAACAGGCAATTTATATTAAACCTCATTTCGTCTGGTATTTTTTAACTGTACTTTGCTCGATCAGGCGATGATAGCGATCAAACTTTTCGTCCAGGCCCCGGACATATTGCGGCCTTGTATTTACTTCAAAAATCCACGGCCTGGCCTGGCGATCCAGCCCGATATCCAGGCCCAGCTCCCTTAAATGCGGATATTTTCGACATAGCGCCGCCGCCGTTTTTTCTCCGATAAAAGTAAGCAGCGCCTTTAGTCGATCGCAGGCTTGTGGCTTTAACCCGGCCAGTGTAAAGGCCTGCTTTAGCTCAACAAGCCTGCCGCCCTGGCAGAAGTTGGTTACAGCTTTGCCCGGAGCCCTCAACCTGGCGATCATCGCCGTTACCTCCCAGCGGTTGAATGGCTTTTGGACATTTACCCGCAGATCAAAAGGTACATTGTTGATCGTTAACAGCTTTATGCCCTGTTGAATGATAAAGGGCGCTCCCGCGGAAATCCTTTCAACCAGGGCGGCTGCCTCCGCTACGGTCTTGCCTTTAAGAATTCGTGTATCATAGTGAATTGAGCAGGATCCTCCATCATCCAGGTTTATAGAGATAACTTTGTTTCCACCCCTGCCGCAGTCCGGTTTTACATAAACATATTTGTATTTATTGAGCATTCTGGCTAAGTTTTCCCGGCTATACAGTTCGGTTTCGGGAATATACCGGTCAAGCCCGGGATCTTTAAGCAGCACGCCGGTTTTGGCCGTCTTGCTGCGAACCACTTGATAGGTGCGCACTTAACATCAAATCCTTTATTTTACCAGGTTTCTGTCTTTTTTTTGTTCTCTGCCACGGTCCTGGGATTGCCGGGAATAATAGAGGTAGCGGGCATAGAGCATCGGGTTTAGAAACGCTTTTTCGGTGGCATCGGGATCGGCACTTTTTAATAACGACACTTTCATGGACTTGGCGTTGCATTCAAACAGCCAGATCTTGCCCTTGCGGTCAATGCCGAAATCTATGGCGATTTCTCCGAAGGGTCCGTACGCCCGCTCCACACAGTCATAGACAGCATATAGAAAATCGTTAATCCTCTCTTTGAGCAAGGCGATCTCTTTCCTGGAGCGGTTTAAGCGGGTATGGTAAAAATCTTCAAATTGATAACTCTCGCCGTGCGTAGTGATCGGTGAGCCTTTTTGCCCCAGCCTGACCAGGATGGCTACAATTTCCAGCTCTCCCCGGGCGTTTCTTTGCATCTCCCCGCGCAAATCCATCAACTGGTTGTTGACCTGAACCAGGTCGACGGCCTTTTGGACAATGGCTTTTTTATGGCCGGTTACCTGCTTGATTATTTTTTCTAGAGCCGGCAGAGTTGCCGTTTTTCCTGAAAAAAGACGCTCATTAAAGTAGCGATAATAATAACCTCCCTGGGGGCTCCTGGCAACCTGCACGACCTGTTTGCCGCTCCTGCCGTCTACCGCCTTGAGATAGAGGCGGCTGCTTCCCTTAAACATCTCCAGCAGTGTTTCAGCGCCTCTATATTTCCTGGTTGGCGGCAGATGTGGAGATACACGGTCGCAGCGCAATAAGGTTTGGTAGAGATTTAGCTTGTCGAAGTAAGGCTGGGCGTTAAGTTTAATCACCCCGCGCCTGTTTAATTCATGCCGCACTTTGTCAGCTTCCCGGACCAGTTCCGGTGAACCGCCAACCAGGCGGTCGTAAATAATATCGGGTAGAGGCGAAGGGGCTGCTTCCCAGCGATGCAAGCGGTGATTGTAAATCATTCCGTCCAGCTTATCGGGGTTAAAAGAGATGCAGCCCGGTGAGAAAAGAACCAGCTTTACTCCTGCTTTACGGGCTGCTCCAGCATACAAATTTAGCCGGAAAAAACGTGATGTTTTTTGTTTTTGCAAAGACATGATCACACTGTCATCTACAAACAGGCCAACTACAGGTTTTTTTTGAGCTTGCTTCATGAATAAGGCATCCTTATATCAGAAATGGTTACAGGCTATTATATGCCTGCTGTTGCATAAGCGTAACATACCGCTGGGCGAAAAGAGCTTTTCCCCGGTTATAGCCGCTCGATGATGAACCGTATATCGCCTTTTGAATATACTAAACTGTAACTTAAAAATAAAAAACTTAAAAATAAAAAAGGAAACGAATCGATTACGAACCCCCTTAAACAAGTTAATGGAGATTAGGTCATGAAGCCTCTAATCGGCGTTTTTGTCAATAACAGGTTTTTATTGAACTCCAAAGGTGTACTATTTGCTTCCAAATTGATGCAGGCCAATGAAGTTGCCGGCTGCTCCGTCTGTTTTTTTTCCCCGGAAGATATTGACTGGGACAGGAGAAAGATTAACGCTACTGTATTTCATTATCCCAGTGGGAGACGGGAACGGAAGCTCTGCCCTTTCCCCGATATAATCTATGACCGGGGCACCGCTTTTCCCAAAGGGCTGCAGCGCGAGGTGGAAGCCATCCGCCGGCGGTTTAAAAATGTAGAGAAAATCCGCTTTATTAACAGCGGTAAGCTGGAAAAATGGCCGGTCATTGAAAGATTAAGGCAAATCAAAGCGGTGCTCCCTTACCTGCCAGCTACACTACTCTGCCGCCATTTGGATGATATTAGAAGGATGTTACATCGTTTCGGCTATATTTTTATCAAAAACTCAGCGGGCAGCGGAGGGACTGCAGTTTTATCCGTGAAAAAAATGGGCAACAAGTATCATTTATTTTTTTTCCGCAACGGGGCGCATCATCAACAAGTTTTTAACAGCGTTAACGATCTGCTTTCAGGATTGGCCGGTATGCTCGATTTCAAAAATGAAAAGTACATTGTGCAGCAGGGAATCCGCCTGGTTAAATATCACGGACGCCCTCTCGATCTGCGGATATTGTTGAATAAGAATAAATACGGCCGCTGGGTTGCCGTCTATAATCAGGCCCGGGTAGCTCCCAAAGGTGCTGTGATCACCAATCTGGCCCTGGGAGGAGAAGTAATGGACTATGCTGCCATCGTTTCAGATTTAAAAGAAAAATACCCCTATATACCGGAAGACAAGAAAATCCGGGAGGTTTGCATCGTTATTGCTTTGGCCATTGAAAAAATGTTCGGGCCCTTTGGAGAAATTGGCATGGATATGGCTGTGGATGAAAGGGGAAGGATCTGGCTTTTAGAAGCCAATTCCAAGCCCAGCAAGCTTCCCGAGGATTTTATTGAAGATACCCGCGGTGTTTCACCGCAGTTCCTTATGGTCCTGGAGTATGCCGCCATGCTTCATCGCCACAGCGCTTTAGCATCAAAAGCCAACAACTGCTAGAGGTGTCTTAAACCGTGCCTTCTATTTTTAGTGGGATCGGATCCGCCAACCCGATCATCGGAGTTTTTGTAGGTAATACAAAACAAATCGTTCGCTCCGGTCGCAGCTTACCCCACTACGGGCCCGTAGCCAGTCTTTGCCGGGCCCTCAATGCCACAGCCTACATTTTTTCTCCCCAGGATATAGACTACCGCAAGCATCAAATTAACGGCATCGCCTTTGACCGGAAGCGGGGACAATGGATTAGAAAAAAATATCCTTTCCCCCATATTCTTTACCTGCAAGGGGGGTTGGAAAAGCTTGACCCTAAAGAACTGGCGCGTTTTCAGCTTGCCGTAAAGTCCAGCAAAATCCGCCCGGTGAGCAGCCCCCTCGAATTCAACAAATGGGAGGTTTACCGGATTTTATACAGCAGGAGCAGTTTAAGGCCGTATTTGCCCGAAACCAAGTTATTTCGCAGTGCCGCCGCAGATCTGGAACCGATGCTCAAGCGCTACGGTGCGGTTTACCTTAAAGCCTGCCGGGGCAGGAGAGGGGAGCAGGTGATGCGGCTGGCGCTGCTCCCGGACAAAGCATATCACTGTTGTTATTTTAATGAAAAACCTGTGGCCAGCAGGCTAAAAAATTTTAGCCAAGCTGTCGAAACCATTCAGGCCTTTTTTCGCCGCCGCGGCTTTGTGGTTCAGCAGCCCATCGATCTTATCGAATATAAGGGCAAAAAAGTTGATTTACGGGCGGAAATGCAAAGAAACGGTGAAGGAGCCCTGGAGATTCTCGGTATTCCCGTTCGTGTGGCCCTGGAGAATTCACCGATTACAACCCATGCTCTAAGCTATCGTTTTGAAAAGTTTTTTTTGGAGATGATGGGTTACAACGAAGCAGCCCTGCAGGATTTAAGGAGCAGGCTTAATAGCTTGCTTTACCGCATTTATCAAAGCCTTGAGAGCAGGTACGGCCCCCTGGGGGAGATGGGGATCGATATTGGTCTGGATAAAAAAGGAAACTTATGGGTTATTGAATGCAACGCCTTATCGGCCATGGTCTCTCTGGGCAACGCTTACGAAGAGAAAACAGTATTGCGGGCCTTCGGCAATGCGCTGGATTATGCTTTATATAAGCACAGGCAGAATACGGCAGAAAAATATAAAAATTGATTTCGAATTACATCTTTCACCCCTGAAGATGAATATACTGTATTATCTACCTCTCCATACTATCAGGGGTATATATTTTTAGGAGGTTTATTAATGAATCAGGATCGCCAGGAGGGCAAAGACGCCCTAAAAAACCATACCGCACTTACGTTGCGCAAAGCCGGGGAAGCGGATCTGGCTTATATTAAAGATCTGGCCCAACGGGAAATCGGCCGTATCCCCAGGAGGTTGCACAGTCACCAGAATTACCTGGTTTATCTGCAGCAAAAACGGATCGGTTTTATCTCTTATTGCCGGTTAAACGAGGAAAAATTGTATATCTATATGATGGCCCTGGAGGAGCAGGCGCAAAACCACGGACTGGCCCGGCACATTGTGAAGTGGGTCCTGGCCCGGGAAGTTAAAATTAGCCCTGTCCAGGGCATCTTGTTCAGAGTTTATAAAACCAATAGCCAGGCTTTGCATGCCACCCTGGAAAAGTATAATTACAAGATCATTAAAGAGCTGCCCCAGCATTATGTCCTTTACCGGGCCCTTGATCCACAAAAAGATCCGGTCAATAAAGCAGGGCAACATGAATGATATACACCGGTGTAACCCGGGGTTAAACGGAAGCATATACTAATGAAGAAATACCGGAGGAGGTGTGTTGATGAAGAGCAGGAGGAAAAGAGCCCGTAAGATTGCCGGATACCTCAAATGGAGAAAGAAATTGTCGCCGGCCCAGAAGGCCAGGCTGGCCAGGGTTATACACAAACGCATCGCGGCCAAAAAAGCACAGTGAAAGAGGCTTCTCCGGATAATTAGCCCAATCGAGAAGGACAGTTTGTAATCCCCCATGGAATTAACCTGGGGGATTTTCTATTGGATTAAGTCTTTTAGGTTAATTTTAGAACCGGTCTTAACCAACGATAGTATATTTTTGGCAATACAGTTTACTATTTCAAGTAAACATAAAGAAGGATGTTGTTAAATAATGTTGAAAATTATTAAGCAAACTTAACAGGAGGTCAAGCTGATGAAGAGTTCACCAAAGAAACCGTTTCTGAAGTATCCGCTGTATGTAACGCTGCTGCTTCTCAGCATGATTGCGGTCATGGCTGCTCTGCCCGGGACAGCGCTGGCTTTCCAAACGGCCTATGACTTTCGCTATCCTCTTGATTCCGGGGGATGGTTTTTGGGGCAGGCTTTTGGCGCGTGGAATAAGCAGCAAAACGCTTACCATCTGGCCGAAGATTTGCTGCCTAACAATTACGTTTCCGAGCTGCCGGTTTATGCTCCGGCCAACGGGTATGTAAGACATAGCGGCTACCAGTCCGGCTACGGTTATGTTCTGGTGATCGAGCACAGGCTTCCCGACAATACTTATGTTTGCTCAGTCCTGGGGCACTTAAAGGCCGCTAACCTGGTCCCCAAGGGAGCAGAGGTAGTCAAAGGGCAGCTTGTCGGCCGTATTTCCGCCTACCCCGCGGAAAACGGCGGTTATAACTTTAGCCACCTCCACTTTGGCATTCGCAGCGGTGCTTACAGTACGGCCAGGGATCTGGATGGAGCGTGGCGCTACCAGGGCTACTCCCCCCTCACAGCCGTACTCGCTTCCTGGTACCATCCCAGTAATTTTGTTAAGGCGCATAGCTCTCCCCCTCCGTCTCCGCAGAGCGGTTCCTTAAGGGTCTCCATCAGCCCCCAGGAGGCGGTGCAGGCAGGAGCGCGCTGGCGTATAGCCGGCACTTCCACATGGCGGAACAGCGGCGAAACTGTCTCACAGATTCCGGCCGGCTCATATACCGTGGAGTTCCGGGATGTGTCGGGTTGGGACAGGCCCTCCAGCCAGAAGGTTACGGTAAGCGGCGGGCAGGTAAAAACAATTTCTGCCAGCTACACCAAAAAACAGGCTGCTCCGGCCGTACTGGAAGTGAGCAAAACATCGTTAAGTTTCGGCCTGACCAGGCGGGGTAGTTATACCACTGCACAAAGTTACATTGTCGCCGGTAATAACTTGAGCGGTGCGGTGCGCATCCAGGCGCCGGCCGGCTTCTGGATCTCCACCGACCCTTACAAGGTTTCCAGTTATGGTCGGTCGATCACGCTGCAGCCGAGCAATGGATCTGTATACCAGAAGATTTATGTCAGTTTCCTGCCGACAACAACCGGGTCAACGACCAGCTATATTACCCATTCAGCGAGCGGCGCCGCGACCAAGTATGTGCGTGTCAGCGGGTGGGGCTACTAGGCTTCGCTTCTTGGGGGGCTGTCCCAACTGATTTTGGGACCCCCCCCATGGCCCTGTTTGCTCAATAGCGCAGGCGCCAGTTTTTTTTGCTCTCTTCTTCTTTTAGTTTACGCTTAAAAGGTTTTTGCGTAGCAGTCAGAGGAATTTTATCTTTAAATTCGATAAAAGTGGGTACAGCATAGGGCGAACATCTCTCTTTGCAGAAATTGATAATGTCGGCAGCGGTAACCTTGTTCTCGAAGCTGCTTTTTAACTGGACAAAGGCTTTAACCCGTTCGCTGCCTACCCGTTCGGGGTCGGGAACGCCGATCACTACCGCCTGAGAGATGGCCGGGTGTTGATAGAGAACATCTTCGATTACCCTGGGGTAAACTTTATATCCGGAGACATTGATCATATCTTTGATCCGGTCTTCCAGGTAGAAATACCCGTCATTATCCATGCGGGCGATATCGCCGGTAGGCAGCCAGCCTTTGATCAGCCCGCTGCCCGGCTTAGGCCAGTAGCCTTTCATTACCTGGGGGCCCTTGATATACATGTGCCCTGCTTCGCCTGCCCTGCATTTCCGCCCGGTTAGTTCATTAATCAATACCACCTCCGTATCCGGTACGGGAACACCGATGCCATGTTTGCGGTGGCCGCCCAAATTCATATGCGTTAACGGGCCCGCTTCCGTCAACCCGTAACCCTGGGATACCGGTATACGTGTTTTGGCGGTGAATTCTTTGCGTACTTCTGCAGGGAGGTGAGAGGCCCCGGATATAATTCGGCCCGGAAAACGGGTTAGCTTTTTATCGCGCAGCGCCAGCAGTTGCGTGGGGACAACGCTGGTCAGAAAAGGGCGATGTTTTTTCATCAGCGAGGCAATGTTGTCTACATCCCGGGGATCTTCCACCAGGACAATTTTCAACCCCCAATAAATGGCCGACAGCATGACCCAGTCACCATAGGAGTGGAAGAGCGGCACGGCAATAATTACCGTACCTTGCCCCCGGATTTGCCCCTCATAATGGCTCAGCATCCAGGGCAGCCCTTGCAAGACATTGCAAAAACGATTGTAGTGTGTCAACATTACTCCTTTGGGCCGGCCGGTAGCACCGCCGGTGAAAGCCAGGTAGGCCAGATCTGTGCGGGGCTCAAGCATGGGCCGTGGCATGGGCCATAGCTGCCTGTTGATCAGGCCGGAAAAAATATAGCTTCTTTTTAACGGCAATGGATACATTGGCTGCCCCGAAGCGATTTCGCCGATTGAAGTTACGATTACACTTCGCACACTGGTATGAGGCAGCACTTTTTTCATCTGCTGCAGGTATTCATCGGTGATGATCAGTATCCTGGCGCCCGACTGGGTAAGCTGCTGCTCGAGCTCTGCCAACTGGAGCAGGGTGCTGCACGGCACATGAATCGCTCCAGCTTTAAGGATGGCAAAAGCACTGATCACGTACTGCGGGCAGGTGGGCAGTACCGTGGCGACCCGGTCTCCCTTCCTCACTCCAAGCCCGGCCAGGGCGGCGGCCAGGTTATCGCTCTTAAGCTTTAGTTCTGAATAATAAAGCTTGCTATTGTGAAACTCGAGAGCCACAGACGCGGGATGTCTTTCTGCTGCCTGCTCCAGTATGGCATAAAGGGGCAGCCGGGGATAGGGCGCCAGGCTTTGCGCCAGCCGGTGCCGCCCCATCCGGTAATTTTTAAACCACGGTTTATCCTGGGTGTCTTTAACCAAAATAGCGCCTCCCGGAGCTTTTGCTATCCTCATTTTACTCATAGTTTGCCAAGATGTACCACCGGCCTGGGTATCAATTGCCGGCATTGCAAAAAATCTTGAAATAATGCAACGGAGGGGTATGCGTATTTCTTATTTAGTCCTATACAGAATCCTGCACTTTTTGGTATGATATTGAAGATATTTTATTTTCAATATGGAGGTCTTGTTATGTACAAGTTGGGGCGGCGAGGCATGATCTTGCAGGGCCGGCGAGGTGACATCAGCATCAGGCGCAACAGCTTCGGCATCCCCTGCATCCGGGCCGGAAACTTTGCGGACTTGCTTTACGGCCTGGGCTGGGTCCACGCCCATGATCGCCAGGTGGCCATGGAGCTGACCAGGTTGATTGGCAAAGGAGTAGCAGCTGAACACCTTGATCCCGCCCTGCTGGGCGTGGATAAAGTGATGCGCCGCTATAACCTGTGGGGTGATGCCTCATCCCAGGCGAGGCAATTGAGCGGGGAAGCCCTGGAACTGCTGGAGGCTTACTGCGCCGGGGTCAATAAGCGCTTTGCCGCCGGGCGCCCCTTTGAATTTAAACTAATCGGGCACACTCCCCAACCCTGGACGCCGGAGGACTGTATTATTGCCACCAAGATGATGGGCATCGTGGACCTGACCGAAACCCAGGGCTGGATGGAAAAATTTATTGTGCAGATGTTGCAGAAAGGGATTCCCTTAGCCCAGATTAAAGAGCTCTTTTTTCACCTCAGCGAAGAGCCCGGTGAAGAATACCTGCAGATAATCAGCCAGCTTAAGCTGCCCGAACCCTGCGTTCCCGAAACGATACCGTGGGCGGAGATACCACGCTTCCAGTGCAGCAACAGCTGGGTCGTCTCCGGAAAGAAAAGCGTCTCTGGAAAGCCTATTCTCTGCGGCGATCCCCACCTGGACACCAGCCGCCTGCCGGCCATCTGGCAGGAGGTTATCCTGCAGGCGGATGATTTTTATTTTATCGGCGCCACGGTTCCGGGGATCCCCGCGCCGGCCCTTGGCCGCACCGGAGACCTGGCCTGGTCGGCCACCTACGGCAACATGGATGTGGTCGATTATTTCATTGAAGAGGTTAAAGACGGCCACTACCGAAAAGGGGAGCGCTGGCTGCCCTTCCGGGTAAGGGAAGAGACGTTTAGGGTGAAAAAAGGGGAAGCGGTAAAGGTGCGCTATTATGAAAATGAGCACGGCGTCCTGGAGCAGGAGCTTCAAGGCGACGGCTATTACCTCTGCTTTGCCTGGTCGGCGGCGCGGGATTGCGGGGCTGAATCGGTGGAAAAGATGCTGCAGATCTGCCGCTGCCGCACGGTGAAAGAGGCCATGGACTGCTTCGCCGGCCTTGATTTTGCCTCTTTCAACTGGGTCATCGCCGACAGGCAGGGCAATATCGGCTACCAGATGAGCGGCCGCTGCCCGGTCAGGGCGCCCGGGTGGAGCGGCCTGCTGCCTTTCCCCGGCTGGGATGAACGATTCGACTGGCGCGGCTACCATGATCGCAAGGACAACCCTTCCTTGTACAACCCGCCGGAGCAGTTTATCGCCAGCGCCAACCAGGACGTCAACGAATATGCGCCCATGAAGGTGAACAACCTTTCCATGGCGCCCTACCGCTCCATGAGAATCAGTCAGCTTTTAGCCGCGCGGGACGATCACACGGTGGAAACGATGAAGCAGATGCACTACGATATCTACTCGCTGCAGGCGGAGCGTTACATGGAGCTGCTGTTGCCGCTGCTGCCCGACAATGAAAAGGGGAGGCTGCTCAAGGAGTGGGACCTGCGCTACAGCTCCGATTCCCGGGCGGCGACACTTTTTGAAAACATTTACCGCGAAATCGGCAAGGCTGTTTTCGGTGAACTCAATTTCGGCCCAGAGGTCCTGGAATACCTGGTCGAGGAGACAATCCTCTTTCATGATTACTACTGGAATTTTGACCGGGTTATTTTTAATGAAAACTCCGCCTGGTACAAAGGTAAAAAACGTGAAGAAATTTTAAAACAAGCGGTGGAGCGAGGCCTGGCGGCGGACCCGGAGCCTTACGGCGCCGGGCGCAAGATTATGCTCAAAAACCTGTTTTTTGGAGGGCGGCTCCCTAAATTTTTAGGCTTTGACTACGGGCCGGTGGAGCTGATTGGCGGCCGGGCTACCATTTCGATCAGCCAGATTTACAAGTCCAACGGCCGCGAGGCCACGTTCTCGCCGACCTATCGTTTTATTACCGATTTTCAAGAAGAGTGCATCCATTCCGTGCTGGCCGGCGGGCCTTCCGACCGCCGTTTTTCCCGCTGGTATAGCTCGGGTATCCGGGACTGGGTGGACGGCAATTATCACACTTTAAAGGCCGGATGCGATTAAACCTAAGGTAAAAAAAGGAGAGGAACAGTTTGACCTTAAAAAAAAGACTGACCTTTGTAGAAGCAGCCTGCATCGTCACCGGTTACGGGGTGGGTGGAGGAATCATGGCCGTGCCTTACCTGGCATCGCTAAACGGCGCCGTCACCACCCTGATCGTCCTGGTGGCGGCCTACCTGTTTTCGGCGCTGCTGCATTTGATGATTGCGGAAATGTGCGCCGGCGAAAAAGAGTCCCTGCAGGTGGTGGAGCTTTTCCGCAAGTATCTGTTTAAAGGGCGTTTCGAAAACCTGCTGGCGTGGCTTTTCTTCGGGCTGCTGGCGTTAATACTATTTACCAGCATGGCTGCCTATATTGTCGGTGCCGGAGAAATAGTGACCAATCTAACCGGCCTGCCGTTGTGGGCCGGTGAACTGCTCTTTTATGGCCTGGCTGCAGGGGTGGTCGCTTTTGGCCTGAAAGTTTTAGGCATCAGTGAAAAATATGCGATTGCCGCCATTGCCGTCATCTTTATTATTCTGACCGCCGGAACAGCCGGGGTGCCTTTACAGGCCGTGCCCCTGTTCATGCGGCCGGGCAACGCCACCCTGGCCTTATTCGGCATGATCATGTTTTGTTTTTCCTCTTTCTTCTCCATACCACAGGCGGTGGAGGGGCTTTCCTGGAATAAAAAGCTGATCCCCAAAGCGGTGCTGGCAGGGATAGGCTTAAATATGCTGTTTGTGGTCCTGGTTACTTTTTGCGCCCTGGCCGCCTCCGAAGAGGTGACCGAAGTAGCCATTATCGGCTGGACCAGCGCCATGGGCCGCTGGGCGCTGATCCTGGGATCTGTTTTCATCTTTCTGGCCATGCTGACCACATACTGGTCGGTCTCCTATGCCCTGGTGGTAATCATCAAAGAGCGTCTCGGCTGGTCTGAGCGGCTTTCGTGGCTGGCAGCGACCCTGCCCACGCTAGGGCTGGCCCTGGCCGGGCTGGCATCATTTCTCGAGTTTATGCGCATAGTGGGCGGCGGCATAGCCGTAGTAGTGGCGCTGCTCTTAATACCGGCTTACCGCCAGTTCCGGGCGCAACACTCTACCGCGGGGGCCTTAGAGTGGAGTATCGGCCTCTGGGGCGGTACCGCCTTTCAAATCCTGGTTATAGCCGGTTACCTGCTGACTGCCGTCGGCTCATTTGTGCAGATTTAATAACTTTAAGGGTCAGACACTTCAAGTTTTCGTCCAAAGATTCTAATAAGCACTTATAAACGGCGGTTTTGAGGCCCTTCACCCGAAAAGGTGGGGGGCTTTTTTGCGTAAAATCACCCGGTTTGGTGACGTGAACATGGCTATGGTTTCAATAAAATAAAGAAAACGCTGCCCGCTGAGAGGGGGGTGTCTTTGAAAAAAATCATAAGATGCTCGCGGTGCTTTTTGGCAGCCCACGATTACACCTCGAAGGAGGATTAGTTTATGGAAAACAAATTGACAGTACATCCAAAATCATGTGCCGCAAAAGCGGGCAGGCGTTTTCTGATCTTGCTTCTATCCTGTGTCCTGATTTTCGCTCTCAGTGCTTGTGGCGGACAAAAAACAACAGGTAAAACGGAAGCGATTAAGCCGGTTACGGTGGTGGAGTGCGAGCCGGAACCGCAAGCCCTGCAAACCGCAAACGAGGCTACCGCCATTGCCCTGCGGCAGTATGTCTACGCAAGGCTTTTGACCGAAGCTTTTCTGACGGCGGACACCTCCGCAATAACCGCAGAGAAACTGTCTGAAATGGCGGATGAGCTCCTCCTTGCGTGGGAAAACGCCGAATACTTTTCTTCCACTGCAATGGACTCACGGATCAGGCTGTCCTGCTGCTTTTCCGATTGACGGCAAGGAGGGATAACTATGTACTGTAAACACTGCGGAACCGCTTTGTCGGACGATACCCATTTCTGCACCGGATGCGGAACCCAGACGGGCAACCCGCCGGACAGCCGTCCTCCTGCGGGGGGCGGGCGCATCGGCTACTCCGAGCGCATCCATGATCCGGCCTTCGCCCGCTATCTTAAAAACACTAGCCGCTGGTCTGCCCTTTTTTCTATAATACTGGCCATTGCCGCGGTCATTGGCTTATATATCTACGGCGAAACCAGCCGTGAGATGGAAAATCCCCAGGCACTGTTCATCGGCCTGGGCATCGGAGGAATGTTTTTGCTGATTGCGCTCTATTCCATCATCTCCAGAAAAACAAGTAAAACCTGGGACGGCGTGGTGGTTGACAAAACCATCAAGCAGAAAAGCCGCCGCCATGACACCGGAGATAATGATTCCACCATCCACTATTACACCGAATATGCCGTTATCGTTCGGGATGAGCGGGGCAAAACCCACCGGATGACCGCCGAGGATGATGACGCGCGGTACAACTATTTTCAAGTGGGCGACCAGGTGCGCCATCACGGGGGGCTCAATTCCTATGAGAAATACGACAAATCGCGGGACAGCATTATCTTCTGCAAAGCCTGCGCCACGCTGTGCGACATAGGCGATGACATCTGCTACCGGTGTAAATGTCCGCTGCTTAAATAAAGGAAGGTTTCAGGCGTATCTCTACCCGCCCCTCAAACGACCGGGAAAATAATCGAGCTGAGCAGCAAGGTCAACGGCTTTGGCGATGAGGTCACGACCATTCGGATAGATGGGATGACGCATCAGGAGTTTGCGCGCTGCTATGCGACACTCACCGCACTATCCGGGTGGACGCCGGACGGCGAAAGCAATATGCCGTGGAATTCCTATGATGCGGTAAATCCCTGTGTGAACACCCTAAAAGGGTGCTCTTTTTTCTTGATTACTGCCAGCCAGGGCTGGTGGTGGCGGAAGGCTTTTTTTTGCTGTAAAATGAAGATGTTCGCAATCAGCCGGCCGTGAGAGAGGATGGGGTCCGATGGATCTTCTGCTTGTCGAAGACGATAAAACCATCGCCATGGGCATCGAGTATGCCTTAAAACAGGAAGGGTTCACCCCGCTGGTCTGCCATACCGCCGCCGCCGCGCAGGAAGCAATTAAGAGCAGGAAATTTGCGCTGATTATTTTGGATATAGCCCTCCCCGACGGTGACGGATTCGCGCTGTGCCGGGCTATCCGCGAAGCGGGAGATACACCAGTAATCTTTCTCACCGCCCGTGATGAAGAAGTAAACGTGGTCATGGGCCTGGACCTGGGCGCGGATGATTATATAACCAAACCTTTCCGGGTCAGAGAGCTGCTATCGCGCATAAAAAGCGTGCTGCGCCGCTACCAGGCTCAACCGCAACAGAAGCAGGAGATTACCCTCGGCCCCCTGCTCATCAATACCGCGGAAGCCAGGGTTTACCGCCATCATGAAGAGATTCCGCTCACCGCCCTGGAATACCGGTTGCTTTTAATTCTGGCCCGTAACCGCGGCCGGGTATTGACCCGCAATCAAATCCTGGAAGGAATCTGGGATGTGGCCGGTAATTTTGTCAATGACAATACCCTTACCGTTTACATCAAGCGGCTGCGCGAAAAAATCGAGGAAGATCCGGCCCGGCCGCAGATCATTAAAACTGTGCGCGGCTACGGCTACAAGGCGGGTGACTGAAGTGCCCATCCTGAATAACCCTGAGGCGAGAAGGCTTTTTGCCGTGATGGCCGTTTTTTTTGTTTTTATGCTGCTTTTGGCTGCGGTTTTCAGCTATGCCGGTATGAGCTATTACCTGCAGGCTGCCGGCGAACATTTTGCGGCGGTAGCCGGCGCGGTTATGGAAAGATACCCGCAGGCGGAAGAGGCAGTGCTTAAGCAAATCAGGGGGGCGGACGAAGAAACTATTTCCCGGGGGAAAGCGTTGCTGTCCCGGTACGGCCTCACCGCCAGGGAGCTTCTTCCGGCCACAGCTTTAACCCGGCAAATTTTTTGGGTTAACCTGTTTCTGTTTTTCCTGCTGGCCCTCCTGGCCTGCGGGATCCCCGCCTGGCTGGTATTTCTTTTTTTGAAAAAGCAGTACAGCCGGATTAGTGAGCTTACTGTTTACGCCAGCCGGATTAACAGCGGCGATTACTCCCTCGATATCCGGGATAACCGGGAGGGTGAGGTCAGCCTGCTTAAAAACGAAATCTATAAGATTACCACCACGCTGCGGGAACAGGCGGAGTCGCTGCAGCGAGAAAAGACAGCCCTGGCCGATTCCCTGGCTGATATCTCTCACCAGCTTAAAACGCCGCTCACTTCACTTTTTGTCCTGACGGATTTGCTCGATGACGAGCAGCCGGCCGAGGTGAAGGCCGGTTTTCTCGACCGCATCAGGGCGCAGTTGCAGCGGGTGGAATGGCTGGTCAGCTCCCTGTTGAAGCTGTCGAAGCTGGACGCCGGCGCCGTAACATTGAAAAAAGAAGAGGTGAGCGTGGAGGAGCTGATCGAGATAGCACTGCAACCGCTGCAGATTCCCCTGGAGATTAAAAGGCAGCAGCTTTCCATACACGGCCAGCCCGGCGCCCGGTTTAAAGGGGACCTGGCCTGGACCGCGGAAGCCCTGCTCAACATTGTTAAAAACTGTATCGAGCATACTCCGGAAAAGGGCTTCATAGAGATCACTTATACTGAAAATCCTCTTTATACGGAAATCATCGTCGCCGACAACGGCGCAGGAATCGATGCCGCAGATCTGCCCCATATCTTTGACCGTTTTTACAAGGGTAAAAACGCTGGTGAAGACAGTGTCGGCATCGGCCTGGCTATGTCCCGGGCCATCATTACCCGGCAGGGCGGCGAGATCAACGTGGTAAGCCCAGGCGGGGGCGGCACTACGTTTACCATTAGATTTTATAACCGCTAACCCGGATTTTTTATTGTGCTTGTTGCTGCTTTCCTGTTCCCTGCCTGTAGGTGACTAAACTGTCACCTGAACAGTCACCGGGCAGTCATTTTAGACAGATAGAATGAAGACATCAACATTAAAAGGAGCTGCGTCCATGGATATTTTAAAAGTTGAGCATCTGTCTAAAGTGTACGGAACAGGCGCTACCGCGGTCAAAGCGCTGGATGATGTCACTTTCAGCGTCAAGCGGGGCCAGTTTGTGGCCATTGTCGGCGCCTCGGGATCCGGCAAGTCGACCCTGCTGCATATCATCGGGGGCGTGGATCGTCCTACCGGCGGCCGGGTGCTCATCGAAGACATCGATATCTACCGGCTCAGCGAAACCAACCTGGCCATTTTCCGGCGTCGGCAGGTTGGGTTAATCTACCAGTTTTACAATCTTATACCTATACTCAATGTGGAAGAGAACATTACCCTGCCGCTGTTGCTGGATCAAAAAGCAGTAGACAGGCCCTATCTGGATGAGACCCTGCATACCCTTAATCTCACCGATCGGCTGCACCATCTGCCCCACGAGCTCTCCGGCGGGGAGCAGCAGCGGGTTTCCATCGGCCGGGCTTTGATCAACCGGCCCGCCCTGGTCCTGGCCGATGAACCCACCGGCAACCTGGACAGTAAAAATTCGCAGGAGATCGTCGAGCTGCTAAAACTGTCCAACCGGCGCTATCACCAGACCCTGATCATGGTCACCCACTCCCACGAGATCGCCCTGCAAGCGGATCGCATGATCACCCTGGCCGACGGGCGGATCGTCAAAGACGAGGTGATCCGGCCGTGAACATCCTGAACAAGCTCACGCGGCGCACCCTAGAGCTCAATCGAAGGCGAACCATTGTCACTATCATCGGGATCATCCTCTCGGCGGCAATGATCTGCGCCACCATTACCATCGCGGCCAGCTTCCAGGACCTCTTCGTGCAGAGCGCGAAGCAGACCGATGGGAATTTTCATGCCACCTTTTATGACGTCAACCCGGAGCAGGTTAAGTATATCGCCGATAACGCCTATACCGAAGTTTCCATGCTCAGCCGGAATCTCGGCTTTGCCCGCTTCGACCAGACCACCAGGGAATACCGGCCATATTTCTATGTCAAAGAGTATGACGCTACAGCCTTGAGGCATATGCCGATCAAGCTGACTGCCGGGCGCTACCCGGAGAAGGCTGGAGAGGTGCTCATCTCGGAGGAGGTTCTCGAGAGCGGTGGAAAAGCTTACCGCATCGGGCAAACGATTACCTTCGATTTCGGAGAGCGGCTCGACCAGGAGGGAGAGCCTTTAGCCGCGGAACAACCCTTTGATGAGACAGAACAATTTGTAACCACGTCCACCAGGGCTTATACAATTACCGGGTATATCGCCAAGCCGCATTTTGAACATTTCACCAGTATCCCCGGGTTTACGGTAGTGGCCTACCTGGATCCGGACGCACTCGGCGCAGATGAAGCGGTTAATGTCTCCATCCTGGGGAAAAAACCACGCCAGATCTACGACCGGGTGCCGGAGATAGCCGCAAGCGCCGGGGTGCTGGATTACAGTTACAACAACGAGCTTTTGAAATACCTGGGCATTTCCAGAAACGAGCGGGCTGTGGCCATGCTCAACTCCGTCGCCGCCATCGTGATCCTCCTCATCGCCGTCGGCTCGGTGACGGTGATTTACAATGCCTTTGCCATCTCGGTAAACGAGCGGAAGAAACAGTTCGGCCTGCTGGCCTCCACCGGCGCCACCCCCGGCCAGATCCGGAATACCGTATTCTTTGAAGGAGCAATCCTGGGGCTGATCGGCATTCCCCTGGGGATCATTTCGGGCATCGGCGGCATCGGGGCAACCCTTTCCGTGGTCAATCGCCTTTTGATCGGCGCCATGTACAGCGAGGATATCACCCTCCGGTTGATCGTCTCGCCCGTTACCGTCCCGGCCACGGCCGCTTTTGTGGCCCTGATCATCTTCATTTCCGCCTATATTCCGGCCAAAAGGGCCGCCGCTACCTCGCCCATCGAGGCGATCCGGCTGAGCGGAGATATCAAGATCGAGAGGAAAACGGTAAAAACCTCCCGGCTGGCCCGTAGGCTTTTTGGCATTGAGGGAGACCTGGCCTTGAAAAACATGAAGCGCAACCGCCGCCGCTACCGGGCCACGGTCTACTCGCTATTCATCAGCATCGTGCTTTTTATCTCCTTCTCCACTTTCGTCGACTATGCCTTTACAGGCACCGGCCTTTACTTCAAGGACATCCCTTTTGATATCATGGTTGACGTCTATGACCTCTCACCGGAGGCGCAGAGTGATATTTATGAACAGGTGTGCGCCC
This sequence comes from Bacillota bacterium, assembly GCA_029552125.1. Lineage (GTDB taxonomy): Bacteria > Bacillota > Dethiobacteria > DTU022 > DTU022 > JAKPEE01. The sequence continues at coordinate 67,068 of JAKPEE010000156.1, forward strand.
TGGAGGGAGTGGAGAGGTGCGCCGCCATCAGGAATATTTATACCGAATCCTGGCTGGAGCGGGAGCAGTTCGGGCCTTACCTGCAAGAGAATTACCTCGATAATTATGCACTAACCAGGGAAGGCCGCTATCAATACTACTTTCATCTGGTGGTGCTCGGCGAAGCTGAATTTATTGCCTACGCTGCGGCAAATGGGCTTACCGCCGCAGAATTCCGGGGCACTGAAAACTTCAGGGGAATCCTCGTCAATAAAAGCGATAGTTACATGCCGGAAGCCCCGCTGGCCGAGTATGAACCGCTGCAGTTGAAAAAGGGCGATAAACTGGCGCTGGCGGGAGTGCCTCTAGATCCGGATAACCCGGAAATAATTCCTCCCTCTTTTACAATGGAGATCGGCGCCGTAACCGATAACTTCCCCCTCGGGGGGTCCTCCCCCGGCATCGGGGCTGCCAACCTGGTTGTCTCCGAGGAGATCTTCGAGGAGATAAGCCTGCTTATGCTGGAGCAGAGCGAGCACCTGATGTATGACGACCGCGAGCATCTGCAGCTTTATCTAATTGCAGACAGCAGCGCCGGCCTGGCGGACCAGATCCACACTATTTGCGAAAATTATACGGACAGCCGGATCTACATTCAAGATGTGAAGGCCCTGCAGCAGGAGGCGAAGCGCATCAAAACAGCATTCTCCATCTTTCTCTACGGCTTCATCACCCTGATCACCCTCATCGGCGTCACCAATATCTTCAACACCATCAGCACCAACGTGGCCCTGCGCCGCCGCGAATTCGCCATGCTTAAATCCGTGGGGCTGACACCGGAGGGTTTTAACCGGATGATCAACTATGAAAGCATCTTCTACGGACTGAAAGCTCTCCTCTACGGCCTGCCGGTTGGCATCCTGTGCAGCATATGGATGTATAACAGCTTCGGCCATATGTTCGAGTTTGCCTTTTTCCTGCCGTGGCGAGAGATGGCTTACTGCGTCGCCGGCGTCTTTATCATCGTCTCCATGACCATGCTGCACGCCTCGGCGCGGCTGAAGAAAGAAAACATCATCGACGCCCTGCGCCAGGAAAACCTTTAGAAACCAAGGGGAGCAAAGGGAAGCAAGGGGAAGATCCTTTTGCTTCCCTTTCCCGGATTAACCTTTATAATCTAGGGTATAATCCAGGTTTAAGCACAGGTGGGAGGGATTAATCCTGCGACGATTAGCGTTACTGGTTCTAATAGTGCTATGGCTGTGCTGCCAGCCGGCAGCTTACGCCCTGGAGAGCCCCGCCGGGCTGGGCGGGGACGGGGGCGAGGCGATGATCCTGGTTGAGGAACACAGCGGCAAAGTGCTCTACGAGAAAAACGAAAGGCAGCTTATGTACCCCGCCAGTACAACCAAAATAATGACGGCGCTGCTGCTGCTGGAGCATGTGGCACCGCAGGAAACGGTTACCGTGGGGGAAGAGATTTTATTAATCGGTCCGGACAGCAGTAACGCCGGGTTAGCGGTGGGCGACAAGATCAGCGCCGCTGATCTGCTTGGCGCCATGCTGATCCCTTCCGGGAATGACGCCGCCTATGCCGCCGCCGTCTATATTGCCCGGCAGGCAAGCGCCCGGCCCGGGATGCCCACCCCGGAGGCCCTGCAATATTTTGCCAACATGATGAATGACCGGGCCCGCGGGCTGGGTGCTTTAAATACACACTTTGTCAATCCCGACGGCTACCATCATCCCGATCACTATTCCAGCGCTTATGATTTATCGTTGATTTCCCGGGCAGCGCTGCAAAACGAACTCTTCCGCAGGGCGGTGCAGGCCCCGGTTTATGAAGCGACCATCATACGCCACGGCGAGCCGCTTTCCTTAACCTGGTATAATACCAACCTCTTGCTGCACCGCCAGATGCCCCAGTATTATCCCCGGGCGACCGGCTTGAAAACCGGCTATACCCCCCAGGCCGGATCAAACCTGGTGGCCACGGCTACCGACGGCGAGCTCGATCTGCTGGCAGTGATCCTGAACAGCAGCGATGAAGGCCGCTGGCAGGAGGCCGTGGCTTTATTCGATTACGGCTTCAGCCATTTTCAGTCATTCTCTGTGGTCGAGAAAGGGCAGGTTGTGGCTACAGCAGCCTTATCGGGCCAGTCCAAGGGGGAGAAAGCGGAAGTACCCGCCCTGGCCGGCACGGGTTATGAAGACATACTATCAGTAGAGGAAATTTCGCGCCTTGAGCAGATTATCACCTGGGACAGCAGGCTTCTATCCGGCAAAGACAAGACCAGGTTGAAAGCCCCTTTAAAGGAGGGGCAGGTTATCGGCCTGGCCAGGTATATTCTGGATGGCCAGGTCTTGTTTGAGACAGAGCTTTTAAGCGGCTCTGCAGTAAGAGCCCGTTTTCCCTGGGAAAAATATTTGGCCCCCGCACTGCTGCTGCCGCTTTTGTTCGTTATAATTAAGCGCAGGCAGCGCATCGCTTCACCTTCCCGGCGGCGTCGTAGATTTTGAAAGATTTAGCGTTTATTTAGCCTCGCGGCTTTCCCCCCGGGGACCGTGCCAGGGCACGGAAATTATCGCTCTAGTTGAACCTGGCCCGCGCCGCCCTATACTCAAGACAGTGCCGGGAAAGCCGGCTTGGCTTCTTCGATTTTGCCGTGGTGTTGGGAACATTTTTCTACTTCACCGTGCGGGCGTTCCTGAGCAAAAAATTAGGCCAATGGCGGTGCCATGGCCAAACTATTGAAAGGCCGGAAGCCGCCGTGCAGCAGCTTCCGGCTTATTGATTAAATGCTATTACTGCTAAAGGATCCTGCTTAGGAGAATCCTTTCCCTTTCAAGGCGATCGCAATAAAATATGCGGTGCCGCCCCAGAAGACGGCTATTCCGACAAACAGCATGACCCATGCTCCGGCCGACATATTATTCACCTCGCTAGATAATATTGCCAAACACACAGATTAATTTTGTTCTTCCATATATTCGTCGGCTTCTCCGGCCGTCTTAAGCTTGCTAAGGATAAAAGCGATAACCGGCAGAAGGATGACCATGACCCAGCCCACATTGAGGGCCCACTGGGGGTAGCCCCCGTAAGGTACTTTTAGATCTATAACCAGGTTATAAACCAGGATAAAAATCAGGGCGGCAGGAGTGAGGTATTTCACGCAGAAGTCAAACCATCCTCCCACCTTGATTTCCGAGAGCCCGTTGACGTGATCGCGGATCTTTTTCGGCCCGATTATCCACCCCAGCACGATACATTCCACTAAACCGACAACGATCAGACCGTAGCTGTTTACAAATTTATCGACAATATCGAGCCAGTGCAGCCCGCCGTCGGTGACAAATATCAGGCCAATGAGAAAACCGGGAAGCGAAACAGCCGCTACCGCGGTGCTGCGCTTCAGATTCCATTTATCCATAATGGCGCCGATACAGCCTTCGACCAGGGAGAACTGCGAGTCAATAGCCAGCGTAATCAACAGCAGGAAGAAGAGGACGCCAAAAAAGGGCGCACCGGGTAAAAGGTTGATCACTTTCGGATAAACCATAAAGGCAAGCCCGAGGCCGCCGCTGCCGGCTACATCCGCTACCGCTGCACCCTGCTGGGCGGCCATATAGCCCACTGTGCTGAAGATGGCCAGGCCGGCCAGAAAAGCAATGCCCGCGTCAGCCAGGGAGGCGATAAAGACGTTGTTTGCTATTTCCGCATCCCGGGGCAGGTAGCTGGCGTAGGCTATAAGTACGCCCATGCCTACACTTAGAGAGAAGAACACCTGGCTGTAAGCGTCTCTCCATACGGCCAGATTGCTCAAGGCGGCAAAGTTGGGACTCAGATAATAATCAAGGCCAGCGGCGGCGCCCTCCAGGGTGAAGCCGCGGATGGCCAGGACTATCAGCAGGATCACCGGCATGGTCGCGGTAACCATAACCACCTTGCCCACACCGGTAACACCGCTATACACAATGGCTACAACCATGATCCAGCCGATAAGAAAGGAAATTAAGACGGGAATATTAATCCTGCCGAGGACACCCGGCCCCTCTGATACTCTAAGGAAATTTAAGAAAAATCCGGTAGTGTCTTCTCCCCAGGACAGATTTAGCGCGTGCACCACATAGTTAATCGCCCAGGCCATGACTACACCGTAATAGGTAATAATGACAAATGAAGCAGCGTTTCCCCACCAGCCCACCATCTCCAGGCCTTTCCCGGCACGCCGGTAGGCAATGGGGGGTGCGCTCATATACTTGTGGCCGATTCCGAATTCCAACAACATCAGGGGAATGCCCGCTGTTAAAAGGGCAAAAATATAAGGAATTAAGAATGCACCACCACCATTCTGGGCCACCATGTAGGGGAAACGCCAGGCATTGCCCAGCCCGACTGCCGATCCCAGCACGGCAAAAATAAATGCCCCGCGCCAGGACCAGTTTTCACGCTTCTTCAAAACCATTCCCTCCCTAAAATGTTTATATATAATAGTGCTTGTTATGCTGCAGACACGTTTATGTGTTAGCTGCAGCATCAAGGCGAATAATACTTAATGGTATTCGCTTTAAATGCTATTTTCCCTTTTTATTTCGACAAAATTGTATATGGTTTGATAAATTTGCTGTCTGGCGCCTCTGGGCCCAGGAGCTACTTCGTTGAAAATTTTTAACGGCGAGAGGAAGCGGTTTCCCCTGACAAGATGCGGATAGCCTGCATGGCTGCGCGGCAGCCTTCGGCAGCGGCAACCACTGCCTGCTTAACCTGCGGGCAGAGAACGTCTCCGGCGGCAAATACGCCTGGAATGGCGGTTTGCATGTTTTCGTCCACTATAAGGCAGCCGTATGCATCGGTGGGCAAGACGCCGCCCAGAAAGGCGGTGACCGGCCGGTTTCCGTAGAGGTAGATAAAAACCCCTTTTACTTCCAACTGAATTTCCCTGTCGCCTTGCTGCACCACCAATCCGGTGACTGCTTTTTCTCCATTAATCTGCGTTACCCTGGCTCCGGTTACAGGAGTAATCCCTTCCGGCAGGGTCGCCGGGGGCTCTTTTTTCCTGGTAACAAAGTAAAGCGGCGCAGCGAAACGGGTCAAGAAGCGGGCTTCCTCCACGGCCTCCTCGTTGTCGCCCACCACCGCCACGGCCTTGCCGCGAAAAAAGGCGCCGTCGCAGGTGGCGCAGTAAGATACGCCCCTTCCGGTCAGGGCATCTTCGCCCGGCAGAGCGGCAGCCCGGCCCATGCTGCCGGTGGCGATGATTACCGTGCGGGTCTCAAACAGATCACCGGCAGTGTAAATTTGTTTAAGCTCCCCTTCCAGGTTGACCCCGGTAACCCGCTCCTGTTTAAAGCGGGCCCCAAAAGATTGAGCCTGCTCCCGCATTATTCTAACCAGCTCCACACCGGCCACTCGCGGCACCCCGGGATAGTTGTCGACCTGGCCGGCCATGCCCAGCGCCCCGGATGTAACTCCTTTGTCCAGCACCAGGGTCTTCAATCCAGCCCTGGCGGCATAGATTGCCGCCGCGCTCCCGGCGGGGCCGCCGCCGATAATGACCACATCTTCAGGCATGGAGGTCAACTCCTTCATCAAACCTGTATGTTTGCAGCATACCCATTTGGGGGCAGGGGCATACGACGCCTGGTGCCGGTGGTTCTATTTGCCGGCACCAGGCGGAATCAAGAATGTTGGCATTGCTGATAGTTGCTCAGTTGTAAATGTTATAGATGCTTCCCGGCGGATAGAAAACGATAGGCCAGGCGGTAGCAGCTGCTTTTTCGATTTCGGCCCGCCTGGCCCTCCTTTACTCAAGGGGGCATGGTCGCGTTCCAAAAGGCTTATTAAGGGAATTTCGGGGGATTTAGGCGTGGAAGCCGCCTACCACATTAGGTGAGGACTGGGACAGGGCATTAGCCGGGCGTGGCGTTTTTTTCCGGGGCCGGCGCAGCATGGCGCGCCCGGGTAATCAGGACAGCACCAGTCAACACAGCGATGCCGCCGGCAGCTTGAAGCGGTGTGAGGCGATCCTGCAACAGAATTACCGCGCTAATCGTCGTAAAGAGCGGCTCGGTCATGCTTAAGATTGAAGCCCGGGCCGGCCCAAGGATCTCTATACCCCTGAAGAAAGCAAAGATGCCGATGATCGTCGAAAAAAAGACCAGGCCAAGTGCAGGGAGCCAGGCCGCAGCCGCGAAGGCAAAACTGATTTTTTCTGTAAAAAGGCTAACTACAAGGATGCCGGCGCCGGCAAATAAAGAGACAAAAGTGCTGGTAATCAGTGGCGGCGTGCTTTTTAGAACTCTGTTTCCCATGATAATATAGGTTGAATAAACCAGGGCCGCGCTGAGAGCTAAGACGATGCCAGTTCCGTTAATGCGGCCGTAGGAAGTGCCCAGGATTAACAGAACGCCGACAAACGAGACGGCGGCGGAAACAACCATCATCCGGGTCGGTTTGTCGCGGTCAATAATTGTAGCTAAAATGACCACGATCAGGGGATAGGTGTATAACAGCAGCGACGCCAGAGATGGGGCAATGTAGCGTACTGCTGAAAAATAAAATGCAGATTGCAGAGTGTAACAGACTCCGCCAAGCAGGAAGAAGTAAAACAGATCGCTTCGTTTCAGGGCAATGCGGCGATGCTTGATCAAAACATAAACCAGGAAAATCACCGCTGCCAGGGTGAAACGGATTAACAGCAGGGTCGTAACGTTTATATTACTCTGATAGGCGTAAAGGGCGAAGATGGGAATCATGCCAAAACCAAAGGCTGACAGCAGTACCAGCGCCACCCCTTTTAAATATTGCTGCATCGCGTGCTTTCTCCACTGATAAACATTTATGGCCTGATCATACCGGATTATATTTGTTTTGGCTACCGGAAAAATGTTTTTATGAGCGGATGGCTGTACTCTACAATTCTATTTTTCAGATGTGGCCGGGTGGGCGCCCTGCGCCTCCTGTACAGGTTTATGGGGCTGTCCCAAAAGGTCAGCCTCTTTTGTGCAGCCCCAGTTTTACGGATTCATTGCGTCAACGGCAATTCCCTCTCCCCCGGTGAGAGAGGGCCAGAGAGAGGGGGAAAGGAAGTCTGTTGCTCTGGCATGGGCCGGGAAAAGCTGCGCCCCCCCACCCTGCCCTCCCCCACGAGGGGGGAGAGTATCGGTTAACGGATTGTTTTCTGTAAATCTGCCTACTATAGTTGTTGGTGCCGTTTATCCTGTCTAAACACTTTCTCCTGGCTTCTTGCTTCCCTTAGTTCTCCCAAAGCCTCCTTTCCCTCTTCTCCTTTATCCTATATTCTGTCTCCGCCTTAATCTCCCCCGCCCTGAGTGAAATAGCCGGATTTAAAGGCTTAAGCCCTGATTTCCTGCCGCATGAAGATAATATAAGCGGCAGCGAAACAGATCAGGGTAGCGGCGATTAAGCCGGCCAGGTGAGGCCAGATCAACAGCAGGCTCTGCCCGAAAGACAGCGGCGCCCTAATCGCACCATACAACTGATCAAGCATAACCAGGCCCAGGCTCCTCACGGAGGGATTGAGCAAGGTTATCGTAGCTTCATCATAAAGGGCAATGGGCGATAGCCGGCTCAGCCCCTGGTATAGCCGGGCATTGGCCATGATTTGGTTGATATTGCTCGAATCGGTAACCGGAATAAGGGCATCAGTAATGGCCCCGACAAGGAAGACGGCAAACAGGGAAAAAAACAGCCACAGGGCCACGCCCGCCAGGGCCGATGTGGTGGTCTGCCGAAACAGAACGGAGAAAAGAAGGGAAAGGGCCAGCCAGAACGAAATGTAGATCACGCTCAGGGCCAGGTAGGCCAGGATGCGTAGAAGCTCCCCCAGGGTCGGCGGGACCCCAAAAACAATCAATCCCAACCCCCCCGTGAGAAAGCCCAGCCCGAAAATAACCATGGCTAGAACCACTACCCCGGCAATAAATTTGCCGTTGATTAAAGCATCCCGGTAAATCGGCTGCGAGAGGACATGGCTTAAAGTGCCCCGGTCCCGCTCGCCACTGATAGCATCAAAGCCCATGATCAAGCCGATCAGCGGCCCTAAAAAAGAGATAAAGGAAGTAAAGGAAAAGGGCAGGTTAGACCCGGCGGTGGTAAACAGTTTCAGAAAAACAAAGCCGGAATCCTCGCCTGTAGCCGCCGCCCTTATGTTTGTCGCGGCAATATACAAAGAGGCCAGGCAGGCGGCGACCACCAGAAAGGTCAGGATGAGAAATCGCTTGCCGCTAAGATGATCGGCTACCTCTTTTTTAACCACCGCAGCCAGGCCCTTATTGGCCTGAAAGAGGTGTTCCAGCCCTGGAAGGTTTGGCCTGGGCAGCGCTATTTTGAACATATGCTCCCTCCTCCTGCTGGAAATATTGTTGATAAATATCGTCCAGAGAAAAACCCCTCAAATGCAGGTGCAGCAAGCTATAACCTGCTTCCACTATTTTTTGGGCCAGAAGCGGCCTGATATCTTTGGCACACGTCAATGTGATGATCTGGCTGTCTTTTTTTAGCTCGATTACTCCGTCAAATTCACGGCAAAGATGATAAAGCGCTTCATCTTGCGGCTCGGCAATCAACTCCAGCTTTAACTGTTTTCCCGCCAGGAGCTGCTGGCCCAACTGATCGATCGTGCCGGAGGCGATCATGCGGCCCTTGACAAAGATGCCCACCTGGTCGCAGATTGCCTGCACTTGCGGCAACAGATGGGACGAAATAATAATGGTTCGCTTATCGTCCCGGGCCAGGCTTTTAATCAAGTCCAGCAGTTCTCGCACCCCTTCCGGGTCAATGCCCAGGGTGGGTTCATCCATGATGATCAGCGGTGGATCTTTAACCAGCAGATCGGCGATACCCAGGCGCTGGCGCATACCGCGTGAATATTCGCTTACTTTTCGGGTAGCCGCCTCTTTAAGCCCCACTTTCTCCAGGGCGTTTACAATGCGCGTTTCCGCTACTTTAGGCGGCAGGCCGTTTAACGCGGCGGTGTATTGCAGGTTGGCCAGCCCGGTCATATCCTGGTAAAACCCGACGTTATCCGGCAGGTAGCCGACCATGGCCTTCACCTTTAAGGGGTGGCGGGTAGGATCATACCCGTTAATTAGCGCTTTGCCGGCGGTGGGCTCGGTCAGTCCCAGGAGCATCAAAATGGTCGTGGTTTTTCCGGCACCGTTGGGGCCAAGCAGCCCGAAAATAATGCCCTTTTCTACCTGCAAATTAAGGCTGTCCACAGCGATCAGCTCACCGTAGCACTTGGTTAAATTTTCTGTTTCAACCACGATCCGTCTTGGTGCTGCCGCCACTATTACCGCCTCCCGTACTTGCGAAAGACCCGGTATACTCCGGCACAAACACCAAGCACGACAATAATACCGACCAGGCCCCACCAGGTGGAGGTCTTAACCGTGACCCTAAAATCAACTTTTTCAATGGCTTCTTTGGCCGCAGCCCGCATGGAAACAACATAATCACCGGCGATGGCCTTGCTGTGGGCGGTGATGGTGGCGGTAATCTGCCGCTTTTCACCGGGTTTTAAGATATCGATGCTTTGCGGATCAAAGGTCACCGACCACTGATCCGGTGTCTGGGCGGAAAAGTTAATGCCATGCAGGGCCGCGCTGCCGCTATTTTCTACTTCAAGCATGACTTTCTTATCGCGGCCGGCTACCACTTCCGTGTTTAACCTTCCGGAAGGGGTGGAGAAGACCATGGTATAAGTGCCGGTAATGACCACCTTCAGTTCGGTTACTACCTCTCCTGTAGCGCTGACGGCGTAAACGGGGATGGTATACTCGCCCGCCTCGACATTCGCGGCAGGAGTGACGTTGGCATCGAGATTTTTCGTTTCACCGGCACCCACGGTAATACTGGCCACCTGCTGCTGCTCGTAGGAAGGCTTGAAGGTAATTTGCCAGCCCGACGGCAGGTCGGCCCCGAGGCTATAGGACTGCTCCTCGCTGCTATTATTAGTCAGGCTAAGTTTAAATCCGAAAGTGGCGCTGGCCGGTCCTTGCAGTTCGGCATACTGCGCTTTAAAGCTGTCATCACCGGAGCGTGTGCGATTGATATTGATATTAATCTGCAGGTGGTCAAGCACACTGCCGCCGGCTACGGCTGCAACGGTGACGGGGTAAACCTCTTCCGGTGCGTCTCCCGGGACCCGGACTTTTAAATCCGCCCTTTCCGCGGAGTTTCCTTCCACGTAAACTTCGCTGATATAACGCCCCTGGGCCATGAGGGAAGCCTGCCACCCTTCCGGGCAGTGCTCCACCCTTAACTGGACTACCTGGCTGGCCCCGCCCCGGTTATGAATCTCCAGGGGGAAGGTGAGATACTCACCGGGGCTGGCGGTAATACCGGGGTAGGTGGTGGAAATTTCAATTCCTGACGCCGCCGCGACCGGTATAGCCGGGATAAGGGTAAACAGTAAGGCAACTACTAAAACCAGGTTTAATAAAATGTCCTTTTTCATTTTTTCCCTCCTAATTGTTTTTCATAATACTCAAAACTTACTGGCAAAAGATTTTTGTATTCATAAACCTGGTTACCGTCATAGCCAAGCACGCAGTAATAAATGCGGTTTGCTTTATCAGTGGAAGCAATCAGGACATAATTTCTTTTCTCCGTGGCCGGTGATAAAACCAGCAAGGGGAAAAACTCTGAGCCTTCAAAGGAATGTGTTGACGTGACATTCAACTGGCCCCGGTCGTCACGGGTCCAGATGATCGCCATCAATGTTTCCCCATAATCCGGTTCCCGAATGCGCCATGTATTGACCAGTTCCAGCGGTTCTTTACCGTCCAGATCTATATCGATTGTTTCGATCTCCTCAAAATATGGCCCCATGGCCGTATGCCGCGCGGCCGGATCCCGCTGCTCCTTCCACCACCATATTCCCGCCGACACCCCCACCAGGCAGAGCATGGCCAGGGCGGCGGTAGCGGCGGCCAATGCCGGTTTCCTTAATTTGTCTGGTTTTTCATAAAAGCCCAGTTTCAAGCGCATGCGTACTTGATCGTGCATTTCCTGGCTAAATTTCAGATCTCCCAGGCCCTTAGCCAAAGCATGGGGCAGCTTTTGCAGCAGCTCTTCAAACTTCAGGTTACTCATGGCCGACAACCCCGTTTTCCAGTAAAATGTGTTTTAACCTTTGCCGGCCCCGGTGCAACCTCATCTTAACCAGGGGCTGATTGCTCCCGGTAATCTGAGCAATTTTTTTAGTATCATACTGGTAAAGATAATAAAGCACGATTACTTCCCTGAACTTAACCGGCAAATTCATTACGGCCGTGTAAAGAGCTCTTTCATCCAGGTCGGCCAGCGCCTGTTCTTCAGTATCCAGACGGCTGATCAGTTCTAAATCCTGGTCATAAATAGACTGCCAGTGATCACGTCTCTTTTTTCTGAGCCGATCTCGGCAGAGATTAACCGTAATGCGGTAAATCCAGGCATAAGGAATAGGCCGGCCTTGAAATTTTGGAAGTGAGGTGAAAACCCTTAAAAAAACCTCTTGCGCGGCATCCCTGGCTTCTTCGATATCGCGCAGGTAGGAATAAGCGAGGCGCAATACCTGGTCCCCGTGTTGACGCATGAGGTATTCCAGGTCCGGGGCGGTATCCGGGGCGGTCTCTTTTTTTGGTTCCAGTTGCTGTGGATTAAGCATCTTTAACACCAGAGCTGAGGGCTTCTACTTGATCTTAAAAATGCTTCCCTTTATAAAAACGTATGGTGGGGAAAAAGGTAACACCCTTTTACTTAAATATTTTATAAAACACTTTTTTTTTGTAAAACAGAATTCAAGCTGTATTGCCGCCTGGCCAACCGATCCGGCCTGGCAGAGTAAAAGCGATTGCGTTTTCCAATCACGCAGGAAAGGCCCAACAGATTATTGAATATTAATTATGTTTCGCGAATTCATGAAGCGGCAACAGAGTGAGACTTTATTCGATTTAAATAAGGAGGGAAAAAATGTCCGCTTCCAGGTTTAAATCTTTTAATTACGCTGTCGGCATGTTCGGCACCTCCATCCCCATTAACATGTTAAAAACTTATGCCACCTACTTTTACGTGGACAAGATGGGTTTAACCACGACAAATGTAGCCACCATCCTCTTTATCTACACTTTTATCGATGCCGCCGACAACCCCATATACGGCTTTTTCTCCGACCGCACCCGCACGCGGTGGGGGCGCAGGCGCCCCTGGCTGGTCATCAGCACGCCCTTAATGGTATTAGGCCTCATCTTTTTCTACAATCCGCCGGCGAACATATCGCTCATGTCCCTCTTTTACTACGCCGCCTTTTTTTTCATCTTTACGGGCACCCTTGATTCCATGGTCAACGCCAACTACGGGGCCCTCTTCCCGGAGCTTTTTACCACCGACGCCAGTCGCGCGGCCACCAACGCCCTGCGGCAGGCCTTTCAACTGGTGGCCATGATCATCAGCATTGCCCTTACCCCCATGGTCGCCAGCGCCATCGGCTACGGCACTACCTCCATTATTTACGGCCTCCTCGGCGGAGCGGTGATCTTGTACATGGCCTTGACCAGCAGGGAAGTTCCCGTGCGGCAGGAAGAGGAGAAGCCGGCCCTCTGGCACAGCATTAAAAGCCTGCTCATAAATCGCAAGTTCTGGATCGCCGGCCTGGCCAACGCCTTTTACAGCGCCGCCATGGCCCTGGTCATGGCCGCCGTGCCCTTCTTCGTCAAGTACGCCCTGGAGCTGCCCGAGGGGCAGGCTACCTTCCTATTGGCACCGGTTCTGATTGTCGCCGTCGGCTGCGTCTTTATCTGGGCGGCGCTGGTGCGAAAATTTTCGGTCATACCCGTCTGGCGTGCCGCCCTGGGCATGCTGGGCGCCGCCTTTGTGGCTCTCTACTTTGCCCGCTCCTTTGCTGCCGCCCTCCTGTGCAGCATCCTGGTAGGCTTCGGCTTCTCCGGGGTAATCGCCACCATGGATCTCATCGGCGCCAAAATCATGGACGAGGACAAAGAAAAATATCAACTGCGGCGCGAGGGCATCATTGCCAGCGCCCTGGGCTTTATGAACCGGCTCAACGGACTCTTTGTCAGCCTGGCCTTTCTCCTCGTTTCCGTCCTCTACGGCTTTGAAAGCGGCGAAATGCCAGGAAGCCAGCCGGACAGCGCGGCCCGCTTCCTGATCACCCTCTTTCCCATGGCCTTGATGGCCTTGAGCCTTGCCTTTTCCTTCTTTATCGACTTCCGGAAAGAGCAGGCTGACCGGCAGGCCTCTCCCGCCGCCGCTGCAGGAGGGGGGAATAGCTAGCCATGGCCCTGGTTCGCATTGACCACGTTTCGGTAAATGTGGGATTAAACCTGCCCCTGAACATTATCGTTCCCGACCCCGGTTCCATGGGCGTGGTACCGGTGCGGGAGCGCAGGGTCCTCTACCTGCTGCACGGCCTCAGTGACGACGCCTCCGCCTGGCAGCGCTACACCTCCATCGAAACCCTGGCCAATGCCTACGGGCTGGTCGTGGTGATGCCGTCAGCAGGCCGCAGCTTCTACTGCGACCTGCCCAACGGGCAGCACTATTTCACCTACCTGACGGAAGAGCTGCCCCGCTACCTGGAGGACCTGTTTAATCTTTCTCCCCGGCGGGAAGACACCTTCATCGCCGGCAATTCCATGGGCGGCTACGGCGCCTTTAAAGCCGCTTTTCTACGCCCCGAGCTTTACAGCGCCGCAGCCAGTTTTTCGGGAATGCTTTCCCTGGAATTCCTTAAATATTTTCCCGCTGATCCGCGCATGGAGGAATTCGCCCACCTCTTTGGAAAACTTGAGGATCTGCCGGGCAGCGAGCATGACCCGGCGGTGTGGTTAAAAAAAGCTGCGGCAAATAAGGCAGATTTGCCCCGCCTTTATATGGCCTGCGCGCGGCAGGAAGATCTTTACCCCCTTAATGTGATCTTTAAAGCCGGCGCCAGCGAGCTGGGCATAGAGGTGGATTACCATGAGGCGGACGGCCGGCACGACTGGTTTTTCTGGGACGTCCAGATCCGGCGCTTTCTTGCCGCCGTCTTCGGCGAACCTCCCGCCGGGTAAAAGCTACTGGAAAGAAAGGAGAATAATGATGCAAGACAGGCTGGAGCTGCCGCTGTTTATTGAACGGGAGCGGGAGGGAACCTATTTTACCCTACCCTTTACCATGCCGCCAGATGTTGAATCCATGACCCTGCGCTACAGCTATGACCGCCATCTTAAGAGCGAAAGGGCGGTTGATCGCGGTACTTTTACCGCCCGGCGGGAGGCCAATATCATCGATCTCGGTCTCGTCTCCCCTGCCGGCGTCCAGGTAGGCGCTTCGGGCTCGGACAAGCAAGAAATATTTATTAGTGAAACCGCTGCCACCCCGGGCTACCGCCCCTGCCTCCTTGAGCCCGGCCGGTGGCAGATCATTGTCGGCGCCTACAAGGTGGCGCCCGAAGGGGTCAACGTTACCTATGAAATAACCTTTACCTTCAAGAAGATGCGCCTGCTTAAAGGCGACCTGCATACCCACACCGTGGCCTCGGACGGTGTTTATACCGCCGCGGAACTGGGCCGGCGGGCCCTGCTTCACGGGCTGGACTTTTTGGCCATTACCGATCACAACCAGATGGTTTCGCGCGATTCCCTGCCCCGCATCGAGGGGTTGACCCTCATCCCCGGCATAGAATGGACCCATTACCGGGGGCATGCCAATTTTTTAGGCGTCGATCAACCTTACGATGGACCCTTTTTCGCCAACACGTTCGAGGAAGTGCGGGAACGCTTCCGATCCGCCCGGCAGCGCGGCGCCCTGATCATGATCAACCACCCCTTTGAAGAAGGGTGCGAGTTCCAGTTTGATCTGAATGAACTGCCCTTTGACTGCCTCAATATTTGGAACGGGCCCATGCGCCTGCAGAATTTCCGGGCCGTGGCCCTGTGGCAGGAGATGCTGGAGGAGGGGAAGAAAGTGCCCATCTGCGGCGGCAGCGATTTTCATCGCGATATGCCCTTTTTATACCCGGGAGCGCCGACCACCTGCGTCTATGCCCGCTCGGCCAGCGTGGAGGATATCCTGGAAGCCATCAAGCAGGGGCATGCCTACATCATTTACGCCCCTGACGGGCCTTCCCTGGAGATGACGGCGGGGGAGGCTATCCTCGGCGACACCGTCCCCTGGCCGGAGGTCAAGGAGATGGAGATTACCCTGGACGGGCTGCAGGCCGGAGACACTGTCCAGGTCATCACCGCGCGGGAGAGCAAAACCATCCTGGAGGCCCCCGCCTCCGGACGCTACCGCGCCGTTTATACGGTACCGTCAATAATTTTTCGCAAATTCATTTACCCGCCTGGTAGGCATCAGTTAACCAGCAGTTACTTTTGAACCATCCATGGCACTCAGTTCCTCAAGATGTCTCATACTCATATAACGCTTGGTTCCCCATTCTTT
>JAKPEE010000158.1 GCA_029552125.1 Bacillota bacterium
AAAGAATGGGGAACCAAGCGTTATATGAGTATGAGACATCTTGAGGAACTGAGTGCCATGGATGGTTCAAAAGTAACTGCTGGTTAACTGATGCCTACCAGGCGGGTAAATGAATTTGCGAAAAATTATTGACGGTACCACTGATCCAGTTCTTTGATTAAAAAAGAAGAAGTTAAAATATCCCTGTAAAACACCTCGGATACTTTTGTGATTGTTTCCCTGGAATCGTCATAAATCTGCGGTACAACAATGTTAATTGTTTCGTCGTAAACCCTGATAAAATATTCGTTAATTAGCTCTCTGATATGCTGGGCCATAAACCGGAATATGTTCATATACTGGCCCAGGGTCACGCTGGACGAGGTCAGGCTGTAGCGAAACATTTCCAGGGTGGAGTTAAAGTTCTGGTTTACTACTCCGTCCAGCTCCAGCCCGTCCTTAAACTGAACCAGGACCTCGTAAATGCTATTCAGTGTTTTGGCTGAGATATACTCCAGGTTAATTCCTTCAATTATTTTTACAACCAGGCGTGACGCCACCTGTTCGAGCCTATACATCAGGCCGAGGGCTTCAAATTTCGGCTCCCGATACTGCCCGTACATGGAGGGTATACCCAGGGCGATATGCCTTTTATAATAGATGGTTTCAGTGGCTTCTGTTTTCGTTTTGTCTAAAATGATTGATTTTAACATTCTTTTAAAGGCATAAACCTGCTTTAAGGCCTCATGCAGCCGGTTTTGCTCCAGCAATTCTTTGAGGTGGTTAATATCTTTATTAGCAAAAAAGCGGCTTTGCGACAAAAGTCCCACCACATCGGTTACTTCAAATGAATACTTTTCCAGCAGCAGCCGGTTTAGCTGGACCAGGCAGAGCAGCCTTTTTTGATCTCTTTCTTCAGCCGGATCTTGCGGTTCGTGGCTTTGGAAATAAGCGGCAAGATCATCTTCGGAAAGATTTAAGAAACCGGCAGCATCTACTTTAAAGTGTTCACATACGGCACGCATGAGGTGGTTGATCCCAACAAAATATTCTCCTTCCAGGTTTATCGATTCGGCCACATCTTTAGGGAGTAGATGCTGTAAAGGCTCTAGTTCGCCGGTGAGCCAAAACCGGGCTACTTTATTTACCAGTTCGATATGGGTGTTGTTGCTTTCCGTATGAATCTGTTTGCGTACATAGTGAATCAGCCGGTCATTCCTGCCTGACAGCTCATCAATAACCGTACTGACATCGCGAAGCTTGCCTTCAGCTCCAATTTCATTGTAATAAACAGGAAAGAGCCTGGCCAGCTGCTTGACCTGCTTATAAACCGGGGCAATATCGGCATTGAGCAGCTTGGTAATATCACGTTGAAACAGGTCGGTATCAGAAATAAAAATACCGCCCAGCTTGAGATTGACCACCAGGGCAGAAAGAAGTTTTTTAAAGCTATAAGGAGAAATTTCGATTAAATCGAGCCAGACCCTGATATTCTTGATATGATCCGGATTGACTTTGGTCACCCAATCGCTGGTAATTTGCACGGGGCCGGGATAAACAAAGCCAAATTCGATCAGTTTTTGCATATAATAGGCTGTAGCCTTATCATCATTAAGGGCGGCAATTTCTTTTCCCAGGGTATAAAGGCAATCCAGGATCGTGCCGGTATGCTGATGTTTAAACTCATCAAACAGGTTAAAAATGGTGTCGATAAAATTGAAAATTTCACTCTCGCCCAGTTCGGACAGCGCATCTTTAATCAACCTGTTCAGGTCGTAAAAGAGATGTTTTTTTAGTTGAACCATGCCCGGAATATGCAGTAAAAAGAAAACATAATATATTTTTTCCAGGGATAACTCAAACTCCATGCTAAAACGGCGAAAATGGTTGGCGATATCATCAAAAAAAAGATTTGTTTCAAGGTCCGGCCAGCAGTGGGAATTTTGTATACGGGTGGCCAGTTCTTTGAAAAAATCCCGGCCGATCAATTTTACCTTTTCCCGGGAAGCAGGCTGAAAAAGCTCTGCCTTACTTTCGATCCAGCCCTCCGGATTGGTCGTTTGTTCCCAAAAGGAGCAGCACTTTAATAAAACTGTTTTAGTTAAACTGCATATCTTATCCTTGAATTCAGAAATAGTGGCAGCTTTTTTTAAATACATCCTGAAATATCCTGAATTAAGCACGTAAATAAACTCGTTTTCTTGCAGACCTTTTTCGATAAGCTCAAGGCATTTCCATACAACGGCTGCCGGAAAACCTTCTTCTTCCACAAGCTTATCGATATATTTAAACAGGGTTACCAGAAGCTGTTTATACAATTTATCATCCAATTTTTGGCTTTGAAGCTCTTCAAACATCTGAACCAGAAAGAGCAAGGCTTCTTCAGACTCAGGCAGCGATCTGTATAGCCACAGATCGGTCAGGCTAATCCTGTGCAGGTTTTGAATGATATACTCGTAATTTGGATGCGGATGGTTGTACTCTTTGATAAATTCTTCGGTTCTCTTATGAATGCCCCAGTATGAAGAAGATAAATTAACAAACCAGCGATGTTTTTCCGGAAGTTCAACATCATGTTTGGTCTGGGTCAAATTAGCCTCCAACGCCTCAGATTTAAAATCTGCTTCCACAAAACATCACCTCAAATTCGATGTCAGCCGCAAGCAGGTTAGAATATCCGGCACCTGATATTCTTCGCCTTTTAGATTAAAAAAAATATTAGAGGCAAGAAGTTGAAAGATCTTGGGATGCCGTCTTCAAAGCCTCAATTCTATTTTATCACTTCAGATATAGATGAAAAATATGCGGAAGGTGAAATTGGTATATATACTGGTTTTAAAAAGAGAACGACAACAAAACCAATGTCTATGGTTTACTTAATGGCCCCATTGCCTGATAACTTCCTTAAATATATTTTATGAGCCGGGAGTTATCGGTTATGCCGGGAATGCGCCCCCGCTTGGCCACAGGCCTGCCCTCTATCTCTTTTAAATCCATGGTCATATCAATGGCCCTGGCCCCGGCAATATAACTGCCCACGCCAAATGCGTCGGCACCGGCTGTACTGAGTTCAATAATGCGCTCGGGAGTAATGCCCCCGGAAACAAAAATGCGGACATAATCATAGCCAGCCTGGTTCAGGCGTGCTCTTACTTCCCTTACCAGAGCGGGAGTCACACCTCCCCTTTCTCCCGGTGTGTCCAATCTGACACCGTATAACCGCTCCTTTAAAACTGCAGCCACCCGCAGAGTTTCTTCAGCTTCGTCTTTAAAAGTATCCACCAGGATTATGCGTGGAGAATCAGGCGGCATGACGCGGTCGTAAAGCAATGCGGCCTCCAGCGTATCGCCGATAGCCAGGATGGCGGCGTGAGGCACAGTGCCGGCCGGCTCTTGGCCCATAAGCTTGGCCCCGAGGATACAACTGCAGTTGCTTGCACCTCCAACGAGAGCGGCTCTCTCCATAACAGGAGCAACGGCCGGATGAACATGTCTCGCGCCAAAGCAAAAAACCGGTTTATCTCCCGCCGCATCACGGCAGAGCCTGGCGGCGGTAGCCCAGCCGCTGGCGCTGGCCAGCATCCCCAGAATTACAGTTTCGTAGAAGCCATACTCATTATAAGGGCCGCTAAGCCGCATCACCACTTCCCTGCTCTCCATTTCATCCCCTTCACGTAAAGCCCAGAGAGAAATGCCTTTTCTAGGCTTTAGAAGTGCGGCGACCTCCTCCGCACCGGCAAAAACCCCGCTCCTGCTGCAAAATATTTCGGCCACAGTAAAAATATCCTCGCGGCCTGCATGATGCAGAAGCTCCCTGGTACGGATAAAGTAAACATCGGTGGTGGCCCCTGCCAGAATCTCTTCATGGGTGGCGCTATGGAATATCCGTTCTTGATCCACTGTAAATTCCTTGATATCTTGAACCCTTTTAAACTCGCGCACAATATCGCCCCCGCCTAAATGACTTTTACTCCCAAAGTCTTTTCCATTTCGTGCAAAGCAAACTGGTGGGCCTGCTGGTCAAATGAGGCGACACAGTCTTTATGCACCGTAACCGTGTAATTTCTCATCCGTGCATCGGCAGCGGTATAAAGAACGCAAATCTGGGTGCACACCCCGGCCAGCTCCAGATCCGTTATACCCAGTTCCCGTAAAGTCAAATCCAGGTCAGTACCGTAAAAGGCGCTATAACGCCTCTTATAAATTAAAAAATCGCCCTTCTGCGGGGCCAGTTCTTCGACCACCTCTCCACCATATTCGCCGGCCAGGCAATGCTGTGGAAACATTTGGAATTCGGCATCACCGGGAAGGTGGCGGTCCATGATATAAATGACCGGGTACCCCTGCGAACGCCATTCATTTAAACGTGAGGCTACATTCCTAATTACTTGCTCTGAATCCCCTATACTGAGCGCTCCATCCTCCCGTAAGAAATCATTAAGCATATCAATAATAATAAGGGCCTTAGACATCTCTCATCTCCTCCTGGCGATAATTTATTCTAGCTTGCTTAATTCCATTGTAACAACAATTGAGCTATTTTTATATTAAAAAATTAAAAAGTTTAATGGTTAAGGAAGAAAAGTTGCCTGGAGTTGTCTTGTTAATTCTCTTCAAAAATGCCCGATTTTGCCTGACAATTAACTGACATATTCTTGATAATTCCCTCACTTTATTTAGCTAAAATTACTGATAAGATTGTGCCTCCATCCTTTGGGATACGGGAGTTGGAGCTATTGATCCTTGTTCAGTTTTTACAAGTAATAATATTTTGTTTTGGCCTTTATTTTTTAGGTGTAACCGCGGCAGGCCTATTCAGTATAAAGCCCTGCCGGGAACACCCCCCGCAAAAAAGGTTTGCTATTATTGTGCCCGCACACAACGAGGAGCGCGTGGTCGGTAAACTGGTACGCAACCTGATGAGACTGGCCTATCCTTCTGATTTATATGATGTTTATGTCATTGCCGATCACTGCAGTGATAAAACGGCGGCAGCAGCCCGGGCGGAGGGCGCCACAGTATGGGCACGCTCGGGCGGCGCAAGAGGAAAGGGTCGTTCGCTACGGGAAATCATGGCCCGGCTGGGTTTTACCGTACCGGGAGCCAGCCGCTACGATGCCGCTGTAATTATTGATGCCGACAACCTGGTGGCCCTGAATTTTCTGCAGGTTATGAATAACCGCCTTCTGGAAGGAGAAAAGCTGATTCAGTGCTTCATTGATGCAAAAAACCCCAATGATAGCTGGGTCACCGCGGTTTTTACTGTTAACTTCTGGATAAACAACCGCTTTATCCTCCAATCCCGCTGCAATCTAGGCTTGAGCTCTCTCACGGCCGGTACGGGAGTATGCATCTCCCGGGAAGTGCTCGAAAAAACCGGGTGGTCCACGGTAACTATCACCGAAGACCTGGAATTTGCCATCCAGGCACTCACCCATGGCTTCCGCGCCACATTTGCCCCGGAAACACGGGTCTATGATGAAAAACCGCTTGATTTCAAAGCAGCCTGTATTCAGAGATTGCGCTGGGCCAGAGGGCAGCTTAACGTGGCCATGCGCTATGCGCCCCGCCTTCTGGCAGCGGGGTTAATTAAAGGTGATCTGGCCAGGTTTGAGGGGGGGCTGCGCCTGCTGCAGTTACCGGTCGTTGCCCTGGGGACAATTATGGCTTTACTGGCATTAATTCAACCTGATCTCTTCCGCGATACTTCGCTTTACTATCAACTGGGGCGGCAATTTCCCCCGGCGGCAATATTTTTAGCTGCCTTACCTTATCTTTTACCGCTGTTTGCCCTGGTCCTTGACAGGCTGCCCTTAAAACCTTTCCGCTATTTCTTTTTATACCCCGTTTTTTATTTAAGCTGGATCGGATTAATTATTTACGCCATTTTCACCTTCCGCAAGCAAAAATGGGAGCCTTCCCACCATACCCGGGATCTGGAGTACTATCACCTGCAAATGACGCCTGTATCATCGCTTACCCGGCGGAGATACAAGCCCCGGCAGGCCGGCCTGGAAAAATATAAAAGTACCAAGCCGGGACAACATCCCGCACATTCTGTTACAATAGAATAAAATATCGGGAGAGGACATTTCCAGTGAGACAGCCTGTTATTCTGGTAATCGAGGATGACCGCCATATCCTGGAGCTGCTGAAAGTCTGCCTGGGACAGGAAGGATACAAGGTGGTTACCGAAGAAAACGGCATCCAGGGATTAGCCAGGGCCAAACAGGGCGGATGGGATTTGATCATTCTGGATCTAATGCTGCCGGGTATGGATGGCCTCACCATCTGCAAGGAACTTTCGGCCAAAGACTTTTCTGTCCCCATTTTGATCCTCACCGCAAAAGGGGAAGAATTTGACCGCGTTTTGGGGCTTAAACTGGGGGCTGATGATTACGTGGTTAAGCCGTTCAGTCCCCGCGAACTTGCCGCCAGGGTAGAAGCGATCTTGCGGCGGGTGGGCAAAACCGCTTCCGCCCTGGAAGAAATTCAATTTAGTGAACTGAGAATCAATCCTTCCCTGCGCGTCACCACTATAAATGACAACAAAGTTCTACTGACTCCCAAAGAATTTGACATCCTTTATTTGCTCGCTTCCCATCCTGGAAGAGTCTTCACCAGGGATGAACTGCTGAACCGGATCTGGGGATTTGATTATCTCGGCGGCAGCCGGGCCATCGATGAGCATATTAAGAATATACGCCAAAAAATTAAGGAAGCGGGCGCACATTATACTTATATCCAGACCGTTTGGGGCGTGGGTTATAAATTTGAGGAGCTGGCGCCATGAGCCTTTTTCCCTTGAAACGCTTCTATGCCAGGCTTATGCTCAGCTACCTGATGGTAACAGTAGCGGTACTCGGGGTCATCGGTATTATTTTTATTACCCTGATGGAAAGATATTTTTTTAGTGTTGAAGGATGGCAACTGATCAGCCGGGGCGAAAGGGCGGGGGCCCTGCTCCAGGAACCGCTGCAGCAGCAGGATATTTTCGCCCTGAAACAGATTATTACAACGCTGGCCTTTTCTTATGATGCTTATCTCGTGGTGACAGATAAAGATGGAACCATACTGGCTGATTCCGGATCGGAGCCGGACCGGCTCGGGTTGAGCGTAGAACAAAGCGAAGTGGAACATGTTCTCTCGGGAAACGTGATTACGAAGCAAATTACAGGGCCGGAATTTAACAGCCTCTTCTACATGGCGCCGATATACGAACCAGGATTCAATCCTGACGATATGCGTGAAAATGAAGACGACTCTGTGGACAGTACCGGCCATGTGATCGGCTCACTGGCGATTAGCATTCCCCTTGGGCCCATCGCCGGCACTATCGCAGGGGTTACCCGGCTGGGCATTTATGCCGCTTTAGGGGCAGTGGTCCTGGCAGCATTAATCGGCTACTCGCTTTCACGGCGGATCTCCAGGCCGGTGGAAGAAATGAGCCGGGTAGCCCTGGAGTTATCCCGCGGCCGCTTTGATCTAAGAGTGACCAGTAGCGGCGGTGATGAACTGGGGCAGCTGGCAGATACCCTCAACTATGCTGTAGACCGCGTGGCTGAAACGATCGAGCAGCAAAGGCGCATCGTCAAGCAACAAAGAGACTTTATCTCCGACATATCTCATGAATTCAGGGCACCTCTAACTTCGCTGCGCGGTTTTCTGGAATTAATGCGCAGCGGTAAAATAAACCCCCAGGAGCAAAAAAAATATCTTGAGATTATGCATGCCGACGCACTGCATTTAAGCCATCTGGTACAGGATCTACTTGATCTTTCAAACCTGGAAACGCAACAGATTACCTTGAATCTAGAAGCGCAGCGCCCCGAATTACTATTAAAGGAATCGTTACGCCATTTGCAATTATCGGCCGCTGCCAAAGAAATTATCATCGAAATGCAAGAAGCAGAAGATTTACCCGCTGTAGTCGTGGATGCCAACCGTTTCTATCAGGTTATTGTTAACCTGGTCGGTAACGCCATCCGTTTCAGCCCTCCCGGCGGGGTTATTACTGTAAGGGCAGAACCTGACGGTTCCCAGGTAAAATTTAGCGTTACCGACTGCGGCGAAGGCATCCCCGAAGCGGAGTTGCCCTTTATCTGGGAACGCTTTTATAAGGTTGATAAAGCGCGGACGCGCACAGATAACGGATCAGGCCTGGGGCTGGCTATCGTCCGCCAGATTGTAGAGATGCACGGCGGACGCGTAGCCGTAGAAAGTACTCCCGGCAAAGGTTCAACCTTCAGCTTCTGGCTACCGGCGGAAAAATGGACGCAGGAGACCGCTAACTAAATAATGTGCCCCCATCGCCGCGGCCTCAGGCATACCGGAAAGCAGTCTCCAGCCCGGAAGGCAAAACGGCTTTTTCTTTTACCGGTTTAATGCCCCATATCTCCATGGCATACTGCTGAATAGTCCGATCGCTGGAAAACCTGCCGGCCCGGGCCATATTTTGAATACAAAGAGAACTCCAGCGCCGTTTATCTTGATAAGCGCGGCTAACCGCGGCCTGGACATCTACATAAGAAGCAAAGTCACACAAGACAAAATATTCGTCATTAAGGCACAGCAAATGGTCATATATGGCCGCAAATTCATCCCTGGGGGCAGGGAAAAAGCCGTTGACCAGTTGATCCAGAATTCTCTTCAGCCGGGGATCGCCATAATATAGATCCCAGGAGCAATAACCGCCTTGAAGTTTATAGTTCAGCACTTCATTCGCCGTAAGGCCGAAAATAAAAATATTATCCTTGCCTACAGCCTCCGCGATTTCAATGTTTGCTCCGTCCAGGGTACCGATAGTGGCAGCGCCATTGAGCATAAACTTCATATTGCCTGTACCTGAAGCTTCCTTGCCGGCAGTGGAGATCTGTTCGCTCAGGTCAGCGGCGGGAATAATTTGCTCTGCCAGGGAAACCCGGTAATTTTCCACAAATACAACCTTAATTAAGTCACGGATGCGGCGATCATGATTTACTGCTTGAGCCACTGTGTTGATCAATTTGATTATTTTTTTGGCCAGATGATAATTAGGAAAGGCCTTGGCTCCGAAAATAAAAGTCCGCGGTATGATTGATAGATCCGGCTGATCATTCAGCCGATTATACAGTTCCATAATATGCAGCACATTTAAGAGCTGGCGTTTGTAAGCATGCAGCCGCTTCACCTGCACATCAAAAATGGAATTTACATCCACCGCCAGGCCGTATTTTTGCTTGATCATCCTGGCCAGGTTTAACTTATTTTTCTGCTTGACGCGGCGAAACTGCTCCTGGAAAGAAGGATCTTGATGATAAGGCACCAGGCGTTCCAGCAAGTCAGGCCGGCGTATCCATTCCGGGCCGATGGCCTCTGTAATAAGCGCGGCCAAATCGGGATTGGCCTGGAGAAGCCAGCGGCGGTGCGAGATGCCGTTGGTTTTATTATTAAACTTTTCCGGGTACACGGCAAAGAATTCTTTCATCTCTCTCTGTTTTAAGATTTCTGTATGCAACCTGGCTACTCCGTTTACACTGTGGCTCCCCACGATGGCCAGGGGAGCCATGCGCACCTGCCCTCCGGCGATGATGGCCATTTGCTCGGATGCGCACTGATCCGGCACACCTTTTGTGGCCAGGCTAAGCCTGAACCGGCGGTTAATTTCTTCCACGATCTGGTATATACGCGGCAAAAGTGGTTGGAAAATATCAACCGGCCATTTTTCCAGGGCCTCAGCTAACGTGGTATGATTGGTATAGGATACGGTCTGCGTGGTAATTTCCCAGGCCTGATCCCAGGGGAGCCCTTCCTGATCCATGAGAATCCTCATCATTTCGGGAATGGCCAGTGCAGGATGCGTATCATTGATATGCACCGCTACTTTGCCGGGCAAATTAGCGAAAGTCCGATATTTCTCTTTATGATGGCTTAAGATACTTTGCAACCCGGCAGATACAAGAAAATATTGCTGCTTGAGACGAAGTATTTTCCCCTCGCGATGCGAATCATCTGGATAGAGCAACTCAGTAATTGATTCCAGAGCTTGCTGGTAAGCAACAACCCTGCGATAGCAGTCCATGGCCGCACAACGTTCACTGTCCAGGGCTTCCGCATCCCAAAGGCGCAAAGTATTTACCGTGGCAGTGCCATAGCCAATAACCGGCATGTCATACGGAACCGCCCGTACTACTTCACAGTCTTCGTGATAGCACACTAACCGGCCCGGTTGCTGCTCAAGTTTGACCGTTCCCCCGAACCTCACTTCAATAGACTCCTCGGGGCGGCGCACCTCCCATACATTCCCTTCGCGCAGCCAGTTTTCAGGAAGTTCCACCTGGCAACCGTTTTTAATTTTCTGCTCAAAAAGGCCATATTTATAGCGAATACCGATGCCATGGCCTGGCAAATCAAGAGAGGCCAGAGAGTCCAAAAAACATGCAGCCAGGCGTCCCAGGCCGCCATTACCCAATCCGGCGTCAGGTTCCTCAACTGCTACCTCCTCCAGATTTAGGCCAAGTTCGTCCAGCGCTTCCCGGCACAAATCCGGTAACCCCAAATTTAACAGATTGCTTTTCAGCAAGCGGCCGAGCAAAAACTCCATAGAGAAGTAATATACCTGTTTTAACCCGGTCTCCCGGTATTTCCGGGTAGTGCCGGCCCAGTTTGGCATAACTCGCTCACGGATCATTGCCCCCAGGGTTTTATAGACATCTAGAGGTGCAGCCTCGCTAACATTTTTACCCTGCAAAAACATCAGTTTATCGATAAAAGCTTTTTTAAAGCTCCGCTTGTTTTGAAACATTTTAGCCCACACCCCTTTACAGCGTAATTTTTGAACCTGGGCATAAACCGGCTGTATAAAAGAAAGGGCGAATGGAAAGGAAATTAATTCACCATGCTAAATATTTAATCATAGAAATGTATGTTTTTTAAGTGGCAAATTTCTGGAATTTACATAATTTATTGGTGGCGCCACTGATCGGTCTAACAACCGTATCGCTTTTAGCATAAAAATCAAGGCTTTTTGAGAAAAAAATCTGGGATATGCCAAAAAAAATGCAGGGCTAGCCCTGCAGCAGAATATAGTAGGAGGTTAGGTTTTACACTTAAATCACGTTAAAGCTATTCTACCAAAAGGTTTAAAATCCTGCTTAAAATAATTAATATTTTTTAAAAAATAAATTATTCCACTTTTCAGATTAAAATTTCTTTTTCCGGTCATAAATAATTAGTCCTGAACCGGAAATACTACCATTGAAACAGAGGTCTGTATCGGCCGGGCCCAGGCTGCAGTAAGGTCAGCAGGCTTTGCTGCAGCCGGCCAAAGGTTGATGACAGGTCCCTAAAGGGGCTTGTTATCAGCCGGAGGGAAGATCATAATCGGTTCTGTAAGGTTCTGTCATAGTCTAGCAGATTATGGCAGGGTCTGTAAGGATCGATTATGGTCGAGCTAAGATCGGTATAAGTTCTTAAATACTTAGGTCTCCGGGAATGTCGTCTTCGAGGTCGGTAACGGTCAACAGATCGTTGCCGGCTTCTAAAGGATTTATACCGGTCGAGCAAAGGTTAAGATCAGTTCTGAAAGGTGGTCTGTTACAGCCTACCGGCTGTAGCAGGCTGCTAAAGGATTGATCTTAGCCGGAGCGCAGGTCGGTGCAGGCTTCTGTTTTTATATATTTTTAGAATAGCGGATAGCCTGCCGGGTGGAATCGTACAATATCCAAAAAAATACTGCAGCAAAGCCAAGAGGCCTGAGCAAAAACCAGGAGACGCAGGCGATGATGAACCAGATTAAGCCGAGGCAATTTTTTCCCAGGTACATATACCCTGCTCCAGGGAAAACCAGGTTTAACAACAAAGTAAGAAGCGGATCTTTGCGGGACTTTCCGGCCGGGTTCTCAGGGGCAGGGGGAGGGGAATCTACCCCGGGCTTTAGTAGTGAGCGGCAATAGCGGCATTTTACAGCAAAGGCAAGGATCTTTTCTCCACAATAAGGGCATCTTTTATAATCTTCACTTTCTTGATCCAGGACCGGCTTCCCATGACAGCCCCAGGTGGTGCACCCCCCGGTTTTCTCCCAGCAACGGGCATGATAATGGCGCAAGCAGAGGCGGCAGGCAACCGAAAGTTCTTCCGGGAAAATATCCTGGCCACAGAAACTGCAAAATTTCTCTTTCACACGCATTCCCCTCCTTCCTTGCTTTTAAATCATACCACAAGTGTTTTAATATTTAACTAATTTAACTTGAACATTTTTCAAGCCGGGATGATAATAGATAAAAGACCTGGCGAAAATTCGTGCAAACCAGGATCAGGGGAACCCAGACCGGGCCTTAGAGGTCCTTGATACAAGGAGGGGAAAGTATGAATAGAAAAAATATTTATAGAACCCTTTTATTAGCACTGTTCCTTTTATTATCCGCCCTGCTGCTATCATCCTGCGGCGCATCATCATCTCAGACTGCTGTTTTACCCGATTATGAAAAGGGTTTCGGGTCTGGCGGGTATCATGATGGGGTGGCTGGCGAAGCTCCGGTAGAAGAACAGGCGGCGGGTAGCCCGCCGGGCAGCGTTGTCGGCGCTAGTGAAGTGCGGCACGTAATCAGGAACGGCTCCATGAACCTGATTGTTGAAGACACACGGCAGACGGTGCGGGAAATTCAGAGCATGGCTAAAGCCGGCGGCGGGATTATCAGTGCCTCTAACATCTACGAAATGAACGAAGGGCAATATGCCGCCAACCTGACCCTGCGGGTTCCGGAGCAGAAGTTTGATTATTTTATGGGGCAGTTGCAGGAACTGGGCAAAGCAACGGAAAGCAGCACCTCTGAAGACGACGTAACCATGCAGTATCTGGACCTGGAAACCAGGATAAAGAATTTGCAAGCCCAGGAGGAACGTCTCCGGGAGATCTTAGATATGGCCAGTACCGTGGAAGAGGTGCTGCAGGTAGAAAGCGAGCTAAGCAGGGTCCGCGGAGAAATTGAAGTGATGACCACTAAATTCACCTATCTCCAGGATAGAGTAAGCTATGCCACCATAAACCTCCATATCCGCGAAGAGTATATTGCCACACAGCACATTTCCGGGGACCCCTTCGAAAACCTGGGCACCCGGATGAAAGAAGCGCTGGTCCGCAGTGTCAACTTTGTCGTAACTGCCTTCACCACACTGCTGGTGGTTTTAACCGCCTTATTGCCGGTCCTGCTGGCCCTGGCGGTGATTGGTTTGATCATCAGGATGATCATAATCCGGATCAGAAGAAGAAAGAAAGCTCCACCGGCCGGCGGAGCAGCATAAACGAACAGCACCGGTGGGGCTGTTTAAGAAACAGCCCCACTTATTCGTTAAGCATTTCATCTTCCAGGATATCATCACGGGCAAACAGATTCAAAATCCGTTTGAGCATGGCCAAGATTTCATCCCTCTCGGACTGGGGCAGCTTTGACAGGTAGACGGCCATAAGTAAATAGCGTTTAGCCTCAACATCTTTTAACACCTCGCGACCCCTGTCGGTAATGCTGATCCAGACCTGCCGCCGGTCTGATTCTTTTCTCTCCCGGGTTACCAGGCCCATCTTATGGAGGCGGTTCACCAGGGCGGTTACCGCACTTAAGGTCACTCCCAATACCTGGGCCAGATAAGAAGTATTGCACGGTCCTTTGCGCAAAGAATGCAGGACAGTGTACTGGGTATCAGTGATTTCATCAACCGTATAACGGCTGAACAGTACTCTAAACCGGTAAATCAACCGGCTAAAAACCAGGTCAAGTTCTTTAATATATTCAAGAAGATGATCGTTTGAAATAACCGCTACCTCCAGGTTCCAAACATATTTAACTGTTAAGTTGTTTAATTGTTTTATATATATCATTGATCTAAAATACAGTCAACGAATGCTTTACCCGGCGGTGTCGCTTTGACCGTAACTAATCTCCCCTGCATGATTGGAAGATCACCGGCACGTGAAGCGCCAGTTTCTTCTCCAAAGTTGGCTAGCCTGAGAAGCCGGCATAATACCTTTACTTAAAATGCAATAGGCGTTTCTGTCCGATCACCCTGTTTTATGTTAAACTATAACCTGAACCTTGCTTTGGAGTTCAGATGTCATGGGTTTAACCCTTCCGTTTACTTAGCAAAACGGGGATGACAATAAAATGAAGCGAAGGCCCGACAACCGCAAAATTGTACCGGTAGCCTTTCTGGCCCCCTTACTATCCGGCCTGGCTTTAATCCCGGCTTACCCTCCGCTCGAACAAGGCTATCTGGGCTGGATTGCGCTGATCCCGCTCTTGTGGTTTTGCTTGAAGGCATCACCCCGCCAGGCCTTTTGGGGCGGTTTAATCTTCGCCCTTCCGCTCCATCTTTACCTGAACCTTTATCTGGCCGGCGTCCTGATGGAGTACCTGTCCACCCCGCTGGCCTATCTGGCCATGGGCCTTTTGGTTTTTGTGCTTTGCACTTTTTACGCCTTGTTTGCGCTGGCCGCGGCCTGGTTTGCCTGCAGCCGGGTTTTCTCTTTTGGCCTTGTTTTCATCCTGCCGGCCCTATGGCTCTTGATCGAATATGCCCGGTCGATCAGCTTCATCGGCTACAATGTCGGCTACCTGGGCTACACGCAATGGAGCTATCCTGTAATCCTTAACCTGGCCGCTGTTTACGGCTACTGGGGGCTGCCCTTTGTGATGATCGGCTGCCAAAGCATTCTGGCCCTGGCCTTTTCGGGAAGACTAAAGCGCAAAGAGCAGCTTGGCGGAGCCATAATTATCGCTGCCCTGCTTGTGGCAGGCCTCATCGTACCTTCCCGATTTAGAGAAACAGGGGCCGGTGAAATCTTGAAGGCGGCATTAATTCAGGGCAATAGTACGCCTGAAGAGATTCTAACCGCCGCAGGCAAAAAGAAAATTTTAAAACGATACCTGGCCATGACCCGCCAGGCTGCAGCGGCAGAGCCGCAACTGCAACTGGTGGTCTGGCCGGAAACTGTTGTGGACCTGCATATGGAGCAAGGTGGCTTGCATAGGCCGGAAATGAAAGCACTGGCTGAAGAACTAAACTTGAATATATTATACGGCGCCAGGCTCAGGGACGGCTCCCATCTTTATAATTCAATTACCCTTCTTTCCCCCGGAGACGGCCAAGTGCAGCTTTATCATAAACAGCGCCTGGTGCCGTTTGTGGAATACTTCCCTTTGCATGAGCAGCTTAATCAAATTCTTGATCTGGATCAACTGAAGTTGGGCTGCTATACTGCCGGAAAAGAAATCACTATTTTCGAGATAAAAAATATTCCCCTGGCGGCGGTAGTATGCTTTGAATCATACTTCGGCAGCTTGACCCGTCAATTTGCCCGCGATGGCGCCCGCCATCTCTTTGTTTTGACCAATGATGTCTGGTTTGGGGAGACCATCGGCCTGGAGCAGCATGTCCAGGTGGCGGCCATCCGCGCTGCTGAAATGGGCATCGGCGTAACCCAGGTGGCCAACAGCGGTATAACCGCTTCTTTTGATTACCGGGGCCGTGAAATTTTTCGTTCGGGAAAATCCAAGCCGGACATGTTCATTCTGCCCCTGGAACTGGCACGCCGGAAAACCGTCTATGCCCTGGCCGGAGATTACTTTCCCGCCATCTGGGCGGCCCATCTTGCTGTCTCCACCATCTATGTGCTGGCAATTAAACGCCGGAACAGGCGCCTGGCAAAAAGCCTTTGATGATTACCACCGGTGTTCCGGCGTCGGCGGAGCCGCTGACCAGATCAGCCAGGCTGGCCAGGATATCCTCCATCCGCCGGGGAGTGGTCCCTTCTTTTTCCATGCTATCTCCGGAGAGAGCACCGGGTTTACTCTGTTCCAGAATCTGTTCTATTTCCGCTGCGCTTTTTCCATACTCATGGTAGTAGCGATCAGCCAGGTATTTTAATTTTACTCCTTCGCGAAACCCTTTGAGGCCGCCGGTAACGGCAAAAGCCGGCTGGGGATCGGCCAGTTCATAAATACCGCTGCTGGGATCGCGGTAGGCCCCATCGCCGTAAATCATTACTTCCACCCTGACATGCAACTGTTCAGCCACTTTACGCTGTAAGGCGTAGACCACCTTTTTCCCATCCCTGGGTGCCAGCTTTAATTTATTACCCGCCGACATGTTGCTCCCCAACAAACCCCATTCTGAACACGCCGGCCCTTCTGTACACATATCGTCCAGGCTGAGGCAATTATTAATCAACCGGCGGATGATCTGCTTGGTTTCGGCACGGCTGTGAATATCGGCGGCGATAACCCCGTCAGGTTCGAAACGGGCCACTGCGGCCGGATCATTACAAAAGTAAATTATGGCTTCAGCTCCGGCAGCCTCGATAATACTCCGGTACAACCCCACATAATCTACCCCGGTGATGGGGTGCTTGAAACAACGGCCGGCCAGATCCTCCAGGGTGATTAAATCCCCTCCAAGTTCTTTGGCCACTTCCGGGGGGATAATCTGATTGCCTACTTCGTCACAGGGATAAGAGAACTGGACCAGCACTTTTCCCCGGGGAACCGCTTCAGCTATCCCTTTTAAAACCATGGAAAAACGATTCCGGCTGGCAATGGGGAAAACAACGGCAACTTTGCCCTCCTCTGAAAGCCCTAATTTTAATTGAACTTCACGGGCAATATCGGCGGTAGTGACATAATTATTCTGGGCGCGAGCCACAACAGATTCAGTAATACAGACAATATCGCCATCATCCAGCAAGCCGTCCCGGTGGCAGCGGCAAAGTTGTTCAAAAATTAGATCAACAATAGACATTCCCGGCAGGATAACTCCCATTTTCAAGCCAAAGGCCACCGGCCCAATATAATCGGGTAGTTTTGACATGATCACTGTCTCCCTTTTATTAAAATAAATAATGGCACCCGAAAGCGCTTTTGTCGCTTAGAACATTATAATACGCAGATCAACCATTAACAGAAGCCAGAATTTCTTTAGCTGCCCGATAATCATCCCAGGTGTTAATATTAAAAAAAGCAAGCTGCTGGGGATCATATTGTATTATTTCATCTGCGCCAATCTGCCTGACCCGGACAGAATGGTAAAACGAAGTCACCTTGCCGCCGTTTTGCTCCAGCTGCCTGCGGATGGCTTCAATACAGGAGCGGCTATAAAATGCATGCAGCGGTTGATAATAGCTGCCGATACAGGGAACCACCACATCATAACGGCTGGCGAACCGGGCCATGTAGCCGATTAAATCAAGATTAATAAAAGGCATATCGCAGGCCAGCACAAACTGGTAGGGCAAAGGGGAAGCGCTCAGCCCGGCATGAATGCCTCGCAAAGGGTTTTTAGCATAGCCGGTTAGAAGATCGCAAACAAACCGAACCGGCATAGGAGGAAAAATCTCCGGATGGTCTGTTACCACGGTGATATGGTTAAAAAAAGGTTTTAGATTTTTTACTGCTTTTTCGATGAGTGATTCTTCTCCCAGCTTCAGCAAAGGCTTGGCCACACCCAAGCGCTTGCTATCACCGCCGGCCAGAATAATGGCTCCCTTTTCGCCCGCTCGCTGCACCTGTTAACACTCCCAATCAACACTCTATTCAACCATCTCTTTCTTTCTTCTTTTTTCGCTGGCCAGTACCATGATTATACCAACCTCATAAAGTAGAAACATCGGCCCTGCCATCACCAACTGGGAAATTACATCAGGGGGCGTAATTACTGCCGCCACCACCAGTATTATGAGCAGAGCATATTTACGATTCCTCCGTAAAAACCGGGAAGAAAGCAATCCGATGCGGCCCAGGGCCCATGTCAGCAGAGGAAGTTGAAAAGTAAGGCCAAAGGCAAGATGAAAAGATGTTACAAACGAAATATATTCGCTAATCGTAAACTGGGGATCAAGCCTTTCAGAGGCGAACTGCAGAAAAAAATTGATCGTGAAAGGAAAAACCACTGTGTAAGCAAAGAATATCCCGCAGCAAAAAAGAAAACAAATCCCCGCCAGGATAATGAGAACAAATTTCTTCTCCCGCCGGGTAAAAGCGGGAAACAAGAAGGCCATGACCTGGTGCAGAATGAGGGGTGAGGCAATTATAGCGCCGGCAAGAAACGAAAGTCTTAAATTGGCTGTTAACGCCTCAGGGGGGGAAAGATAAATCAAAGGAAGTCCCTTCAGGGGTGCGGTAAGAAAGCGGCGAATCCAGGATATCCGGGTGAAGCAAAATATGGCCGCCGCCAGCAGCCCTCCCGCGGAAATGATCAGGCGCATACGCAGCTCCGCCAGGTGTTCCAGCACCGTCATGGTGCCGTCCTTGCTTTTGCTCATCTTGGCCTCACTTCCACCATCGCCTGTGAACTTATAACAAAACAATCCCCCCCTAAAGCCAGGGGGGAAACTTGAAAGACAGGGCTTTCTGCCCGCCTGCCGGACCCCGGTTTTATTTAATTGCCCTTATTATTCTCCGCAGCGGAAGAGGTATCTTCCGCACCGGAGCCCTTACCCTTCAAGCCCTCCTTCAATTCCACCACACTTCGGCCAATGGCCTTGGCCAGGCCGGGCAGTTTGGTTGGCCCGAATATGAGTAAGATTACTACCAGAATAACAACAACTTCCAGGGCGCCAATTTTGCCGAACATTTTGGATAGCCTCCTGTTTGTTTCTCTAAGACAAAAGGGTTAAATTTTCACCGGGAAGAAAACCCTCTCTGCGGGCCAGAAAATCTAGTTCTATAGTAAAAATGTTCTCCAGCTC
This sequence comes from Bacillota bacterium, assembly GCA_029552125.1. Lineage (GTDB taxonomy): Bacteria > Bacillota > Dethiobacteria > DTU022 > DTU022 > JAKPEE01. Next base: position 18,695 of record JAKPEE010000158.1, read on the forward strand.
TAAAATGACCTCCCGGCCAATTTCTTTGGTTACCACTGTTTTTAAATAGCTCTTGCAACAGTCGCAAAGCTGCACTCTGCGGCCCGGATGTTCTTCTGTATAAAAAAATTGCAACTGTGTGAAATCCTTATTGGCGCAAAAAGGACACTCCAGGCGGGGAAATTGCCACTGGAGATGGCAAAGCCAGCATTCCAGAATCCGGGCGCCATCTTCCGGCCGCAGCATGGCCATGCCCGGCTTTTGCCCGCAAAGAGGGCAAAAGCCGTGCTGCCATAATGAAAAATCAGACAGCTCAGCTACAGACGCTCCCAGAGATTGATAGAACGGCCCCAGTGCCTGAAACAAGACGAAAGCCGCAAGCTCCGCCTCAACCCCGGTCATTTCATCCCATTTTTGCTCTCTGACATATTTTACCATTTTTTCCCCGTCAAACGAAGCACTTTCAGCTAAAAATTTAGCCAGGCTTTGACCCTGTAAATCGGAAAGCTCAAGAAGCTTTTGCAATCCGCCTGTTTCCGGATAAAGGCAGCTTAAGGCCTCGACAATTTTACTGAGCGCCTGCCGGTAAAGGGGACCATCTACAGGCACCTGCCGTCCGTGTAACAAAAAGCGGCCCTGGCGAAGCAACTCCTTAATTTCTTCAGATTTCCACAGTGAAGTATCGCCGGTGATCCTTTCCCGGAAATCATACCAGATCTGGAAAAGTTGTTCATAAAAACGAATCAAAGTATTGTCTATTCCTGCTGCCGGTTGATAACGGTCCATTTCTTTTTTAAACTCGGGCCATGTAACCGCCAGTCCAAAAGGCACAACCATACCCCCAATTATTGTTACAGCCACTTGTAATATTTAATCTTTCGGGTCTTCCTGTGCATCATCTACGGCTATGCTCCGGCTGATATCTTTCGACGCCTGCCGGAATTCGCGGAGTGCCTGGCCAATGGATCGGCCCAGTTCGGGCAATTTGGCCGGGCCGAAGATAATCAGTGCAACAGCCAGAATCAGCACCAATTCCCACATACCAATTTTACCACCGAACAAAGTTTTCACCTCCGGCATTTAGTGCGGGGAGAAGCTCTTAAATTGACCCGATAAGCTAATTAAAGGTACTTCTACACAAGGCCATAATATCCTTTGCTTTTTCAAAAAAATAAAATGCCAGTTTTCACTAACCTCTAACTTGATAAACCTGCAGCGGTTATTGCTTTCAACCGGCCGGGTAGGAGACTACCCCTTATCAGGATAGCCCGCCTCCCACACCACCGTACGGATGTTCAGATGTACAGCGGTTCCAGGGTAAACACGTTTTCTTGCAGAATAACAATCCATAAAAATAAGGTATCCGGCAAGCCTGAACCATTTGTTAAGGATTATAGCTCAACCGGCGGTCGCGCCGGAGGGCTTACTACCGAACACGGCAACCGCCGGTGAATTATTCCGAAAGCTTTACCGCCCCATTAATCCGCTTCGCGGGGCGTCAACTTCAAGGCCACAAAAAGAGCCGGCGCCGCCAGGGTAGCCCAGATACCGCCGAGGGCATAGCGCGCAAACCCGACCATTTTGGCGGCAAAAGTCGCATCAGGTCCACCGGATGGCAGGACACCGCTCAGGCCAAGGATAATGCCAAAAAGGACGGTCAGCCCCAGGACCGCTTTTACAAACTGCAGCGGCAGGGCTGTTGCCGTTCGCGAGCGCACTTTTTCTTTTTCCAGGACATAGCCCACAGATGCGCCGGCCAGATAGCCCAAAAGCTTGGGAGGATCAGCGCCGGGCAGCACCGCCGTCAGCACGACCGGTATGAACACGGCCAGGGCCAGCAAAAGCGGCAGCGAAAATTTTTCAATCCAGCCCCGCTGCACAAAAAGGGCGCTCAGCCAGATAAAAAACAGCAGAAACGGCAGCCCGAAAGCCAATCCGCCGAGTATATCTCCTAAAAAATGGTACCCCAGAACCATGCGGGACAAAGCGATCAGGGCCGTGGCGATCACCGCCCAGATCCAGAACCCCCTTCTCTTGATCAGCACCGCCAGGTAACCCCAAACCGTCACTGCGGTAAGAGTATGACCGCTGGGAAAAGACCAGCTATTGGGCGGGTGGATGACCCCTTCCAGGGTCGGGCGGGGCAGCCTGGTTAAATCCTTGATCAGGCCGCAGTAAACACCCGAACCGAGTAGTAAAAACGCCGTCCAAAAACCGAGCGGTTTACTGACACACCAGATTAATACACCCAGCAAGACCATAAAAAACTGGTCATCGCCCAGAAAGGTAAAAACCCGGAAAAAAATCTCCACCGGAACGCTGCGCCACTGCTGCAGGGACATTATAAAATCAAGGCTGCGGGTTTGCGTCCAGAAAAGTATGAGTATAAGGGCACTGATAATTGTCACAGCCCAGCAAACACTGAGCCAGGCTATCTCGCGGCCTCGCTCCGGGGAGAAATAAGGTTTGTTTACCGGAGGAAAATCCATGCCGCTCACTCCTTTCGCCGATTAATAAACCGCAAAGCTTCTATTCGCCTCCACAACGTTTCATTCCTTCCAAAGCTTAACAGTAATAGCAAAACGTGAGGTCAGCGATTTCTTATCTTCGCCGGCCCTGCTTTATGGTTGCCGTAAAGAGCTATTCCTTTGAACTACCTGGGCCGGGGTTATCCCCATGGCCGACACATTTTAGAATGTGCAGGTCGATCTGGTAGTGTGGTCGCAGGGGATCGTCCACGGTCACGGGGATGCGGTGGCGTTCTTCGGCAAACAGGCCGGTGGCCATAACTTCCTCGATAAAAGCAAAGGTCACGGGGCGGTGATCGTGGGTAAGGTAGATGGATCCGCCTTTTTGCACCGTTTGCAGCAGTACGCTTTTCAGGTGCGGCAGCAGACGCGGCTCATAGGCAATATCAGAGGCCAGCACCAACTTAAAGCGCTCCCTGAGGCTGAAACTGCGCCAGTCTTGCAAAAGCAGGCGGTATTGCTGTAGCTGGTTCAGGACAGCATTATGCCGGCATAGTTCCAGGGCCAGGGGCTGAAAATCGGAAAAGGCTACGGTGGCTCCTTTAAGCCCGCACACCACCCCCGGCAGTCCCACGCCGGCGCCCAGTTCCAACACGGAAACGCCCTTCAGGGCAGGACCGCTCCAGATATATTTGGCCAGGGCCCGGGCCGCAGGCCAGACGTCAGCCCAGCAAGGGGTTTGATCCGGATCCGAAAGGTCACCGATAAACTGCTCCGGCTCCGCCGCCACCGCCAGGGGAATGGTAATACCCGGAAGTTTAAACTGCAACACTTTTATTTTTAGCATGGACAACGATGATTTACCCCCTATCCCTGTCCCTCTCCCTGGGGAGAAGATACAACCCGTGCAGGCAGCCGTTTTTCTACAGGCTGCTAGTTGAAGACAGTGAGAAGCCCATGCTTCCGTCAAACGGCCGCCGCCAGAATGTTCAAAAACCCCCGTTCCCCCTTTGATGCTTACCCTAAGTCTTGCTCCTCTGCCTCTTTCGCTGAGCGAAGCAATTCCCTGGCCTGCTGCAACAATCTCCGCGGGACCAAAATGCGAATTTCATAGGCCTGCCCCCCGATTACGCGCATAGCCCCGGCAAGTGCATCACGATCCACTTTGCGGCAGGGGATGTTGGCCGATTGCAGCAGCCCGCAAATTATTTCGGCCTCCACGTCATTAAACGCCTCGGCCAGTTGCGCCCATTGTTCTTCCATGATTATGCTCCTTACTCCTTCCGCCGATCTATTAAGTCCATGAAAACAAAACCAGAAGTAATGGCCCCGGGTAAATATATAGGCCAACCGTTAATTTGACGAAAGGCCGGGCCGGAGGTATGATCCCCGTGGAGGGGATCAGATGCTTTTAAAAATAGAAAAATTAAAAGAACTGGCCGCCGGCGCCGGTCTGGAGCTGGCAGGAGTAACGGAGGCAAGACCGCTCGAACATATGCTCGAGCGGTTGCAGCGGCGGCGCGCCGAGGGAAGGGATACCCCTTTTGAGGAACGGGAACCGCGGCGGCGCCTTGCTCCGGAAGCCCTGCTGCCCGGGTGCCGCAGCATCATCGTCCTGGGTCTCCCCTATGACTTCCCTGAACCACTCCAGAAGCCCTCCGCAAAGGCTGCCGGCCCAAGGGGCATGGTATCCCGCCTGGCCCGGGGGCTGGATTACCACGTGCTGCTGGAACATAAAGCCAGAGAACTGCTAAACTTAATCAAACGCGAACTGGCCGGTTCAATCCAATCACGCATCCTGGTTGACCGCAGTCCCCTGCTGGAAAAAGAGCTGGCCCGGGCCGCAGGGCTGGGCCATATCGGAGCCCATTGCCTTCTTATTACCCCGCGTTACGGTTCTTTCGTTACCCTGGGTACCATTTTGCTGGACCGGGAACTGGAGCAATCCGCGCCCGGTGATGCAGGCTGCCGCGGCTGCGGGGCCTGCCGGGAGGCCTGCCCCACCGGAGCCCTGCCGGAACCGTTTATTTTAGACCCGGCCCGCTGTATTTCTTATTTAACCCAGGCGCGGGGAATCGTGCCTGTCGAATTACGCAGTTACATGGGCGGGCAGCTTTACGGCTGCGACCTTTGCCAGGAAGCCTGCCCGGATAACCGGAAAGCACTGCAGCGCGGATCCGCAGAAGCTTCATTTCCTTTTTTCCCGGCGAAGCCTTTGCTGCTGCCCCTGCTGCGGCTGACCCGGAAAGAATTTGATCAAACCATCGGTCTTACTGCCGCGGGGTGGCGGGGCAAGACAACGCTTCAACGCAACGCCGTGATTGCCCTGGGAAACAGCGGCGACCCCGCGGCTATACCGGCGCTGGCGGAAATCCTTAAACATGATCCCCGGCCGCTGCTTAGGCTCCACGCGGCCTGGTCCCTGGGGCGTCTCGGCGGAGCCGCGGCACGGCGCCACCTGGAAAACAGCCGCTTGCATGAAACGGACAGCACCGTGCTAAGAGAGGTTAACACCGCCCTGGAGAGGTAACCTATTCCAGGCCGCGCTCCTGCAGTATTTGCAGCAGCAAATCGGGCCGATCGGTAATGATCCCGTCTACCCCCAGATCAAGCAAGTGCTTCATATCCGCTGCTTCGTTGACCGTCCAGGCGTTGACGCGGTAGCCTTTTTTTCGAGCCTTAGCCATATAGGCCTCGTCGACCATGTCAAAACGAGGATGAAGGGCTTCCGGCAGCAAAATGGGGAAAAACCAGGCATCGCGCAAGAATACCGGCAAATCCGGCGCATAAATCAGACCAACCGGGATGCGCTTATCCGCCCATTTCACCCGGAGCAGGGAAATCGGATTAAAGGAAGACACCATCACCCGGCCTAAAAGATTATTCTCGACAATGGCATCGACCACGGCCTGCTCCACCCCGTCGGTAGAGATACTTTCACTTTTTATTTCAATGTTAAGCAGTGCCGTACTTGGCAAATGGTCGATAACCTCCTGCAGCGTAGGTATAGTGGTGCCGGCAAATTCATCGCCAAACCACGATCCGGCATCGAGCTGTTTTAATTCGGCCAGGGTATAATTTTTAACCGGTCCGGAGCCGTTAGTGGTAGCATCCAGCTTATAATTGTGTATAACCACCAGTTCTCCATCTTTGCTGAGCATAACATCCAGCTCGACACAGTGGGCGCCCAGTTCCAAAGCTTTGCTGAAAGAGGGCAGCGTATTTTCCGGGGCTGCTTCAGGTGCACCGCGGTGCCCCTGGATTAAAACCTTCCTCTCCCCATAATAGTCCGCCATCGGGTCCGGAGTCCAGGTCCAGTAGCGTACTGCCACAACCACAACAGCCAGGGCAATCAAGCCCAGTACCACCAGCACCAGCCCTCCAATCAATTTGCCCACGAAACGGATTAATCTCAACAAAATCCCACGCTCCTCCCTGATTATTGATCCCGCCAGGCTCATTTTATTTATCTTTCAGGCAGTTTTGCATTACCACACCTTTGCACACAGTAAGCAATACTTCATAAGCGCGACTCATCACGATCACACCGGCATCTTTCCCGGCCTCCAGGGCGCCCTTGCGGGCCTCCAACCCCTCCCCCATAAAACCTTTCCCGGGGGGTTAAAACTACGCCGTTGCCTATAACCAGGTGTTTATTCATCGTTCATCGTTTTCCCCGATAAAAAATTACCGTATAAACTGCAATTGCGGCAACCACACTTGTAGCAGCAATGGCGTAAATGGCAAAGCGCGGAAACAGGCCTGCCTGCATGGAAACGCGCTGTATTTGATTAACCATACCGTGTTTAATCAACAGGGGTATACTATAGATGATTAAAACCAGGGACAGCAGCGCGGGAATCCAGTTTAAACGCCCTTTTTCTGCAGGACCCGGGAGAGAAAATATCAGGGCAAACAAGGCTGAAAGCCTGCCAGTACGGCTGTCGTAGACAGTTACCCAAAAAAATAAAATGCCCGCCACCAGTAAAAAAACATGGCTCATGCCCAGGTAAGTTAAAACCAAAAGCAACATCAGCATGGCCGCTAAATCAAAAGCAATCAATAATACTGCTCTGGCCACAGGGTTCATGGCAGGCCCTCCAGAAATTCTAAACAGCAGGAAAAAGCTCCTGAAATGTAAAATATAAAGCTGAATGGTTTTATTATACCATATTTTAGGGGAGGAGCCATAGATGAAGAGCTCTTTTCGCCTCGGACGTATTTTTGGCATAGCTATAGATATTCATTTTAGCTGGCTGCTGGTCCTCGCTCTTTTTAGTATGAGCCTGGCCCGGGGTTATTTTCCTGAAGTCTTACCGGATCTGCCACCCCGCACCTATTGGCTAACTGCGGTATTGACAACGATAATCGCGTTTGCTTCCATTTTAGCCCACGAACTGGCCCACTCGCTCATGGCTATCCGGCAAGGCATCTCCATCAAAAAAATAGTCCTCTTTATTTTTGGTGGAGTGGCGCAGATGGAAACGGAAGCAAAACAACCTCTGGCTGAGCTTAAGATTACCGTCGTCGGTCCCCTAACTAGCTTCTGCATCGGCATCATCCTGGGCCTAATATATTACTTGGTGCTGCCCCCCGGAAATATCATCAGCGAGGCGCTCTTTTTTGTAGCTTATTTAAATATTTATGTTTCATTGTTTAACCTGATCCCTGCTTTTCCCCTGGACGGCGGCCGCATACTGAGAGCAATAATCTGGTATTTCAGCAAAAACTTGCTGCGCGCTACCCGGGCGGCCGTGGGATTGGGGAGCCTGATCTCTTTCCTGGGAATAGGCTACGGCTTCCTAACCATCATCATCCGGGGAAACATCATGGGCCTGTGGCTTGTTTTCCTGGGGTGGATGATCTATCAGGCCGGCCAGACCAGCTATTCACAGTTGGTTTTCCAGGAAACATTCGGTGGCATCAGGGTAGAGAAAATTATGAGCCCAAACCCGGTTACCGTTTCACCGGATCTCAACCTGCAACAGTTGGCAGATAACTTTTTAGAGCATAAATTTGGAGCCTTTCCGGTAGTTTACGGTTCAACTACGCACGGGTTGGTATCGCTGCACCAGATGAAAGATATTCCCCGTGATAAATGGATCCACACCCCGGTAACCCGGATCATGACCCCCTTAAAAGATTGCACTGTGGCCTCACCTCAAGAAGATGCCGCTTCAATAATGATGAAAATGGCTGCAAGCAACGAGGGGCGAGTCCTGGTCATGGACAACGGGGACCTGGTGGGCATCCTCAGCCGGACGGACATGATGCGCTTTATGCAGATGCATTTAGTGCTGGGATCAGAATGAGATTCATCCCCTTGATCGCCTAAACATAGCGGAAGCTAAAGCCTCTAGCCCGGGATTAACCTGGATGAACTTTTCCATCAAAAAACAGTGAACCAACTCAAACCTGCACGTAACAGCCTGTCAAAGACTCTTGATTTCCCGGGAAATATTGCCGAAACCTGTCCGCCATGGCAGAATACCGGCGAAGCCGGTCTTAGGGCAAAGTTGCCTGCAGCATATGTTCACGCAGCAGCGCCGTAAGCCCTTCCGGAGTATGCTGCGGCAGCAAGCAACTGCGGTTCCGGCAAAGATAAGCCGCCGCCCGGCTATCGGGAGAAGGCATGTTTTCCAGGTAAGGAATCAGGGCTTCAATGTCCAGGCGCTCTATTCCGGCCGGGTGAAACAACAACAGAGTGTTCGGCGCAAACGACTTCCGCACCGCAGCAGCCAGCTTCTCCACGCCGGTTGATCCGGTATCCCCGGTGATAATTACCTCTCCCGCTGGGCCAAGGATATAATCCAGGGCAGTGAGCATATGGGTAAAGCCGGTCGGCGACGACTGCAGCTCTGCACTAAAAGCACGCACAATGGCTTCGCCCTTTTCTTCCCAATGGGTGCGCCCGGTTAAACGCCCCAACCTGAGCAGGTTAATGGCGGCCACGGAGTTGCCTGAAGGCGTGGCGCCGTCGTAGGCCTCCTGGTACTGGGGCAGACCGTCAGTGAGACCGGCCGGCACATAATTTAAGGCGCCTCCCTCTCCGCCGAACAGATCCAGCATCTGCTCTGTAAGGGTAACGGCCCGGCGCAGGTGCTCCACCAGGAAAGTGGCCTGGTAGAGTTCGAGCAGCCCCCAGGCGAGAAAAGCATAATCGTCCAGAAAAGCAGGGTAAGTAGTTACTCCGTCCCGGTAACGGCGGCCGAGCCTGCCGTCGAGTTCGGTCATCCGCTTTTCAATAAAAGCGGCCGCGCCTGCGGCAACCTGGGCGTAGAGGGGCGCTTCCAGCACCGCGGCGCCGCGGGCCAGGGCGGCAATAACAAGACCGTTCCAGGCGGTGATAATCTTGTCATCTTTAAAAGGGCGCTCCCGGCTGGATCGGACCTGGTATAATCGCTCCCGGGATTCTTCCAAAATTTCTTTTACCAGAGCCGGGTCCATATTCTTCCGGCGGGCAAACTGCTCCCTGGTTTCCCGGCAATGAAGGATGCTTCTGCCGCCTTCGAAATTACCCTGCTCAGTGACTCCATAATATTCCGCTACCAGCGATCCCCGTTCACCGCCCAGGGCAGCGTTAAGCTCTGCAGGCATCCAGACGTAAAACAACCCTTCTTTCCCTTTCGAATCAGCATCTTCAGCGGCACAGAAAGCTTTTTCCGGGGTGATCATATCCCGGAGGAGATACTCAAATACTTGCCGGGCGGTGGCGGCAAATTCAGCCTCTCCGGTGGCCTGGTAAGCCTCCAGGTAAGCCAGGGCCATCAGCGCCTGATCGTAAAGCATCTTTTCGAAATGCGGCACCAGCCAGGAGGCATCGGTGGAATAGCGGTGAAAGCCGTAACCAATCTGGTCAAAGATGCCGCCCCGGGCCATGGCTTTGAGCGTCTGCACTACCATCTCCAGCGCCCTGGATTCGCCGCTGCGTTTCCAGTAGCGCAGCAAAAAGAAAAGCTGGTGCGGCACCGGAAATTTCGGGGCCCCGCCAAATCCGCCATGAACTTCGTCAAAACTGTCTTTCAAACGCCGGTAAGCAAGTTCCAGGGTCTCCTCTCCGGGCAGCGCAGCGCCGCCGCCGGCCCGGCCCTGGCGGAGTACGAGCCCCAGCAGCTCTGCTCCTGCCTGTGCCGCTTTTTCCCGATCTTTTGCCCATAACGCGGCCAGCTTCGGCAAAAGTTCCATCAACCCGGCTATCCCGTAGCGTGAGTGCTTGGGAAAATATGTCCCGGCAAAAAAAGGTTTTTTATCGGGCGTGAGGAAAACTGTGAGCGGCCAGCCCCCCTGCCCGGTCAGAGCCTGGCAGGCGGTCATATAAATATGGTCCAGGTCCGGCCGCTCTTCCCGGTCCACCTTAACCGGAATAAAGTGCTCATTCAACAGGGCTGCCACCCCGGGATCTGCAAAAGATTCCTTTTCCATAACGTGGCACCAGTGGCAGCTCGAATAGCCGATACTTAAGAAGACAGGCTTATCCTCAGCTTTGGCCCTGGCAAAGGCTTCTTCGCCCCACGGATACCAGTCCACGGGGTTGTAGGCGTGCTGCAGCAGGTATGGTGATTTCTCGTTAATTAATCGATTGGCAGTTTTGGACTTTGTTCTGGACATGACGAGATCCCCTTCTATGCCTGGTTTGGCCTTAGTATGCGCAAAAGTGATTTTCTTTAGAAGATATCAAGGGAATAAACTTGAATAAGTCGCCCCGTTCCCATAATTAGCCAAATGGGTATATGGATAGTATGAAGTTGGCTAAATTGCACGTTTTGCGAAAGTTGATTTTTCAAAGAAAGGAATAACGGAATGATAACAGTGCATTAAACGGAAGCAATAAAATATTAATGGCCTGCCTTGAAAATTTTGGTTTTTCCATAAATCTTATCTACAGCACCCCAAGTTTTATGGCCGCTTTCACACATTGCACTCTCCAATTTGCCTGGTATCATTATCCTTCGTCCTGAATACTGGTCTTCAGGCAATTCTATCCCCGTTTCCATTACTTCCCTGGCCTCTGTGCGGTTCTTTTCCGCTAGAATCGCTTGAATCTTCCTCACCCGGCATTTTCCTTACCTGGTGGCCCACAGGAAATACAGCGCCACGCCGATCATGATGTAACCGCTGATTTTTTTGATCATGTCGCTCCATGCGGCCAGTTTTTCCGTATTCTTGATCCACCCGGTGAAGGTTCCCGCCAGCAGGAGGGGAATGCTTAGCCCGAAGGCGAACACCCCAAGCAACAACGCACCGGCGGCCGGACTGCCTTTGGCGGCGGCGAAAGCCAGGACGGCGGCGGTAGCCGGAGTGGTGCATGGGGAGGACATCAGGCCGAAGGGCAATCCCAGGAGAAAAGAGCCCAGTAAACCGGCATTTTTAGTTATGTTTACACGCGGAGCAAAATTTAAATTAAACCGAAAATATTCGAGCTGGTATAAACCCATCACTACCAGGATCAGAGATACAACGTACCAGATGACCTTGCTTCCCAGGAACAGGCTTCCCAGGAGGGAAGCGAAAGTGCCCAGGATGGCCAGGGAAAAAACTAGACCGGCCACAAAAGAGAGGGATTGATAAAAAGCCCGCCACCCGGACCACTGTTCCCGGCCGCCCACGTAGCCCACAATCAGTAATATTGTGGGCAGTGTACAGGGACTTAACCCGCTAGTCAAGCCGGCGGCAAAAACGATAAAATAAGCGGTTAAAGATAATTCCGCGTCCATGAGCTGAATCAATTAGTTCCCACCTCGCGCCGTACTATTTCCTCAAATAGAGCCGCATCAAAGGGACCGACCAGCGATTCCACAACCTGCTTGTTTTTGTCAATCACCAGGAGCGTGGGTATGTAGGTTACTTCGTATTCCCGGGCTATTTCCTGTATTTCCTGCTGTTCTTCCGGGCTTTCCACACCAGTGTTAACCCAGACCAATTGCACATCTTCACCGAAAGCGCCTGCACTTTCATAGACAGATTTTTTGTATGCGCTAAAAAAGGGTTCCGTGCTTGGACAGCACTGGGAGTCATACGAAAAAACCAAAATCACCACCCGGTCGCCGGTCAAGGCTTGATCCAGGGCAGCCCGTGGAGTTTCAGGGGTTGACACAGGTTCATCCTCACTATCCTTCCCTTTGGCCAGGTACGGCCAGACCATCAACACGGCAACCGCTGCAATGACAAGTATCAAAAAACCGATCCGCAATCTCTTGCTCACAACTAACGGCCTCCTTGTCAAAAATTGCATGAAATATCCCTTATGAAGCAAACATGTTAATAACAAACTCAAAACAGCAGGAGCGGCCAGGAACCGCTATACGCCGATACCTGGCCGGCAGCTCCATCCGGTTGTTGGCCCTCCTTTTTGTCTATTAACCGGCAGCTCAGCGCATTGGCGGAAATTAATTTTGGGTACACAGGCGAATCCGCACCAGGGCCAGCTTGAGCGATCCTTCTCTTTAATGCGGTATTACTCGATTCCTTCTTTTCACCCCCTAAAAAAATAAACAGTTTTTGCATTATCCCTAATGAAATAATGCATTATTGCGACAATTGTTTCAACCTTTCTTATTCTATTTTTACTGGTTTTAAATGCCTTCTGCAACAAATTTCTATCTTTAATGAAAACACTTTCATGATTTTAAGTGTCGGCATAAATTTTGCATTTATCAGAATGCAACCCTTAGTCATTAAATTGTTTGTAACTGGCTCGTATGCCCAGCTAATGCTAGGACGTTCAGCGGGATGGGAGGAAAAGCTCCACGCTCGAAGCCCTATGAATAAAGGCTTCATAACTTTCAAAATGCACTCAAAACCATAAGGAGGTGAACCAAAAGATAGAATTCAACTACAACAATATTGTTCTATCAGCAAACATCAAACTATGCAAGGAGGAGCAATATGAGTGGTGAAATGTTATTCCTGATTTATTATTGCGGCATGATGGTCGTCGTCGGTATCTGGGCTAATGGAATGTTGAAAAAGGAATTTGCCAAAATGAATAGTGCTCTGCAGCAGAAAGATAAGGAGGGAATATCAGGATGAATTTTTTTGCTATCGGTGTTTTTACTTCATTTTTAATCTATTTAATCGTCGGTAATTATGCTGGAAAGCTAGTTAAAAACGCTGAAGACTATTATGTGGTCGGAAGACAAGCACCCACGGTATTAATTGTTGGCACTCTTGTCGCTTCTTATCTGAGCACTGTTGCTTTTATGGGCGAAGTAGGCTTTGTTTATGACGGTTATGCAATCCCCCTCTTGATTCTCATCGCTTTGAATGCTTGCGGTTATGTTATTGGTGCTGTTTTTTTTGGCCGTTATCTGCGACGCAGCAAAGCGATGACTGTTACAGAGTACTTCGGCGACCGCTTCAATTCACCTCAACTGCGTATAGTGGCTGCTTGTATTACAATTGTAGGTATTGGCGCTTACCTGGTCGCTGTAACACAAGGCGCTTCTCTTCTTATGTCAGAACTGATTGGGGTAAATTATGGCTGGAGCTTAGTTATCATCTGGGTGGTGTACACCTCTTTTACTTTCTATTCCGGGTCAAGGGGCGTAATTATTACCGACACAATTATGTTCTTTATTTTCACAGTGATGACTTTTATCGCTGTGCCTTTTCTCATTAAGGCCTCCGGCGGGTGGCCGGATGCTTTCAAGACCATGGCCGTTTTTGCCGAGAAACCTGATTCCTATGCCTGGCACGGCCTAACTGGGCCTAATAACTATATGGGGACCCCCACTGATGTGCTTGTCTGGGGTATAGTTCTTGGGTTGGTTTGGGCTGCTGTGGTAGCAGTAAGTCCCTGGCAGAGCAGCCGTTATTTGATGGCTAAAAATGAGCACACGACTATTCGCTCTTCAATGGTCGCTTCTACAACTATATTCGCATTATATCTCATTCTTATGATGACTATACCCCTAATCAACCTGTTGAATCCCAATATAGTGCCCTCAGAAAATGCATTCATCTGGTTGGCGATGAATGAATTACCCACCTGGCTGGGGATATTAGTGGTTACCGGAATCTTTGCTGCTGCGCTGTCCTCATGTTCCACTTTTTTATCACTGGTTGGCTTTAGTGTTTCCCGTGATTTGATCCAGCGTTCGGAAAAATTGCGTGACAAAATTTCAGATGATAAATCACTAATGATTTCCAGAATAGTCATGCTTGTTGTTGGGGTTGTTACCCTGATTATTACTTACTTCCAGCCCCCGGCTGTAATGTGGATTGGATATTTTGCTGCTACCTTATTTGCTGCATCGATGGGACCAATTACTTTTATCAGCATCTTTTCAAAACGTGTCACTGCAGCCGGAGCAATCTGGGGTATGCTTGCAGGTTTTATTGTTGTGGCGGCTACTGAGGCTATGAGTACCTTTGGCGGTATTGCTTTTCCCGTCTATTTCCGCCCGCCAATTCTTGGGGCGACAGCCAGTATTCTGGCAATATATATTGCCTCAGCACTGACAAAAGTCACCCCTGAAGAGAAAGCTTACAGGGAAAAGCTGTTTATTGTGCCGCCGGAAGAGAAGGATCCACAGGAAATTCGCAGGACCATGCTTTTCCCCAAAATCTTGATCTTCGGCGGAATTGCCCTCTTTATTATCGCTTATGTTCTCTTTTTCTGGCCGATTTCGCAGGCTGTTTAAACTTAGGCCCTGGTGGCCGAAAAATCTTCTAAAACCCATACTCACGAAAAAACAAAAGGCTCCCGCCTCAAGCGGGGGCCTTTTTAATCTTTTAAACCAGTTTTTAGCATTTCGGTTATTTGACAATCACGACACTGCAATTTTGGATTTCCTGAACTACAGCGTTGCTGACGCTGCCCAGAAACATTCTTTTCAAACCACCCAGCCCCCTGCTGCCAATAAAGACTAAATCAAATCCTTCCTCGGCAGCCACGCTAACGATGGTACGGGCGGGGTGCCCTTTCCTTAAGATGGTGCGAGCATTGATATTTTTCTGCGAAAAAAATTTTAAGGCCTGCTGCAAGATCCTTTCGCCTTTTTCTCTTTGAATTTTGTACTGCTCTTTGATGTATTTTAAATCTGCGTCCGTTGCCGTATAGCCAATCGAAGCATCATCGTAATGCGGAAATTCGAATTTGCCTTCATAAACATGAATAATCGCTACTTCTTCAACCTTTGCTCTCTCGGCTAAGATGGAGGCTTTTTCCAGGGCCTTTTGACTATGCGACGAACCGTCCGTGCAAACCAGTATTTTCATGTAAAGGGCCTCCTTGTGAGCTTTCTTGATTAAATTATACCAATTTTCTGTTATCTGCGTCAACGCTGACCAGCACCAGGTAGGTGTCGGGAACACCAGGGGGCACCATTACCTCCATCCCCCTGGTTCCGTCCCCTTGGTATTTGGCATCTAATAAAGCAGGATTTGGTAGCCTTGCGTCGAAAAAAATATTTTTATGCTTAATGTATAAAATCGACTTGAATCCAAAGGAAAGCTATCCTGATGCTCAATATTCCTGGCTATATCATGCTGGAGCAGTTTGAACCAAACCAGGATACGGTACTCTACCGGGCCAAATCGCTGGTCAACGGCCATCTGTTCCTGCTGAAAGTAGCTAAGCATGGTGATACCCGCGGAACCGAAGCCGCGTTTTTCCATGAGCTGGCCGTCGCCGGCAATCTGGCAGTCAAAGGAATTTGCCGGCCTCTACGGGTGGATTTTAGCGGTCAAATCCCTTTCCTGGTTATGGAAAATGCTACCGGGATTCCCTTAAGTGAATTTTTGGACCACCACCGGCCTGACCTGGAGCACTTTTTCACCATCGCCCGGCAGCTTGCGGCTACGGTTAAAGCGCTACATCACCATAATGTAGCCCACCGGCGACTTAACGCTGTCAATATCTTTGTTGAACCGCAAATGCTGACGGTTAAAATCACCGACTTCAGCGCGTCCGCTCCTGTCCTGGGTGATAGCCTGCCGCAAAAACCGGTATCCTGGGAAGGCACCGCCGCCTATATGTCTCCGGAGCAGACGGGCAGACTTAATTGGCCGGTGGATTATCGAAGCGATTTTTACTCCCTGGGAGTTATTTTCTATGAACTGCTTACCGGAAAACTTCCCTTTCAGGCCACCGGGTACAGCCACTGGGTCCATGCCCACCTGGCCGAAAAACCGCAGGCACCACACAAGCTAAACCGGGCGATACCGCCCGCCCTCTCTAATGTGATTTTGAAACTCCTGGCTAAAGATGCGTCGGAGCGCTATCAGGACGCGGCCGCCCTGGAAACCGATCTTAACCGGTGCTTTACGGAATGGCAGGATTCAGGAAAAATCCAGGCTTTTGCCCCGGCGGAAAAGGATATCTCCGCCATATTCCAGCTTTCCCCCAGACTCTACGGCCGGGATAAAGAGGCGGCAGCGCTGAAACGGATCTACAATCAGATCAATAAAGGTAAAGCCGGAGTTGTGCTGGTTTCCGGTTATGCGGGCAGCGGTAAAACAGCTTTAGTATACGAATTTTTAAAACCACTGGTACGGCACGGTAAGGGCTATTTTGTCTCCGGGAAATCAGACCAGTTGCATTACGGTAAACCGTACCTCTCTTTTATCCAGGCTTTTCAGGAGTTGCTCCAGGTAATCTTAGCGGAAGATCAAGGGAAGCTTTTGCAATGGCGCCGGATACTGCTCCAGACCCTGGGAACCGGCGCTGCCGTGCTTGCTCCGTTACTCCCGGAGATCGAATTAATCACCGGTCCCTTAACCCCTGTAGAAGAACTGCCACCCGCAGAAACAAAAAACCGCTTTCTTCTGGTAATAAAAAGTTTTATTCAGGCCTTTACCCGGCAGGGCTATCCCCTGGTAATTTTTTTAGATGATCTGCAATGGGCCGATGAGGCTTCCCTGGAGCTGTTAACAAATCTTGCCTTTTGCCCGGAAAACCGTTTTCTTTTGCTTATCGGCGCTTATCGCAGCCATGAACTAACTGAGGATCATCCTCTGGCGGCAGCAATAGCAGAGATGAAGCATAGAAAAGTTATTCTGCAGGAAGTGAGTCTGGCAGAGTTAAACCTGGCCCAAACCGTACAAATGGTAGCAGATTCGCTCCATGTCACTGCCAATCAGGGTAAACCGCTGGCGCAAGCGCTTCACCGCCACACCGGAGGCAATCCACTTTTCTTGCGCCAGTTGCTGCAAAGCCTGTACGCGCAAAAACTAATTTACTTTACCTATCACGACTGGCGTTGGGAGTGGAATCTGGAGGCTATCTTAAAACAGCCCTATAGCGATGATCTCTTAAGTTTTCTTGTGGGAAAGCTACAAAAACTGGCCCCGGAAACCCAGAAAGTTTTAAAATGGGCGGCCTGTCACGGAGATCGCTTCCAACCCGATCTTCTTGCCACTACCGTAGAATGCCCGGCCGCTCAGGTTGAGGAGTACTTGCGACAGGCTCAAAGAGAAAATTTAATTCTCCGTCAAAAAGACGGCTCATACCTTTTTCTCCATGACCGCATCCGGCAGGCCGCTTACGGGTTGATTTCACCAGAACAAAAAAAAGAGATGCACCTGCAACTGGGCCGCCTGCTGGATGCATCTACTACGCAAGATCATCTGGAAACGCGCATAATTGATATGGCCAGGCACCTTAACCTTGGTGTAGAGCTAATCACTGACCCGGCGGAGCGCCTGCAACTGGCCCAATTTAACCTCATGGCCGGCCGGAAAGTAAAAGCCACCGCGGCCTACCGGTCGGCCCTGTACTACCTGCGCTCGGGCCTGGAGCTGTTGCCCGACCATCCCTGGGAGAAGTACTTCGATCTGACCCGCGAGCTAACCATAGAGATGGCCCAATGCGAGTACATGTGCGGTAATCACGACATCGCCCTGCATATGATGGATACGGCCCTGGAGCAGGGCGGGTCATCTAGACAAAGGGCGGAGCAGCATCTGCTCAAAACAATCTTTTTCACCGGGTTGAACCGGCACCGCGAGGCCATGGCCACTGGCCTGGCAGGGTTGAAAGAACTGGGTATAGCCTTTCCGGACAGACCAGGAAAGCTGTCCGTGTTGCAAAGACTCTTTTGGGCCAGATGGCGCCTGCGCCTGAAGAACTTAAACAAGGTTGCCGCCCTGCCGGAGCAGGCTGATCCTTTACAAATTGTAGCGATGGATCTGCTAATTGCCCTCTCCGCCTCTGCCTACTACCTTGATCCGATGCTGTGTGCCTCATCAATCCTGAAAATGGTTGAAATTGCCTTAAAACACCCCAATGTCAAGCATACACCTGTGGCCGTGGGAAGCTATGCCGTAGTGGCCTCCCTGGTTTTCGGCACTTCCAAAAACATTTACCGGCTGGGCCAGGCAGCGCTGAACCTGGCGGAGAAGTACGATTATCCCTCGGTCAGGGGCCGCTATGTTTACGCTTTTACTTTCTTAATGAATCACTGGGTGGCCCCTAGAAAAACCAACCTCGACTACCTGGACAGGGTCCTTCAAGATGCCCTGGCCGTAGGTGACCTTTTTTATGCCGGTAATGCCCTCTTCGGTGCGGTGGAAACAAAACTCCTGGCCGGTTACCCTCTGGACGATGTAATCGCTGACTGCCACCAGCATATTCAATGGCTGCAGGCGCTGAATCTGGAAGAAACAAGGGCATTTGTGGAAGCAGTCAAACATTTGGCCGAAAACTTAAAAGAGCAGCAAAGCCGCCCTCCGGACTTTACCTCGTTTATGGCCGGGAATAAAGCCACCAGGCAGTTAGACTTTTATTGCCGGCATTATCAGGGTCAATACCTCTACTACACCGGCCAATACCAGGCGGCTTTAAACATCTTCGCCAAAGCTGAAAGTGATCTGGACAGCATTTTTGGGTTGATGGTTTATCAAGAGCACTGCTTTTTTCATGCTCTCTGCATTAGCGCTTATTGGCCGGAGCTGGCGGCTGGAGAGCGGCGGCGCTGCTGGAAAACTTTACGCAAGAATCTCTCCCGCTTCCGCAAATGGGCCCGCCACGGACCGGAAAATTTTGGGCACCGGCTGCTGCTTTTAAAAGCGGAAGCTGCCCGGCTGCGCGGACGAAAAACGGAGGCCCTGGAGCTATATGAACAGGCGGTTATTACTGCCGCACAAAACAACAATCCCCGGGACGAAGCCCTGGCCAACCTGCTGGCGGCAGAATTCTACCTTTACCGGAAAATGGAAAAGACCGCCTCCGCCTTCCTGGCCGATGCCTGCCGCTGTTTCGAAGTATGGGGGGCTTCCGCTATAACAACACAACTTAAAGAAAAATATAGCCGTTTCCTGCACTACTCCAACCCTACAGATGAGAAGGCTATACAAGAATCCACAGCGGCATTTAATTATAACAAATCTTTACCAGGCCCCCCGGTGAAAGCGGAAAGTTTTTCTTCTTTCCCGGACCTCGCTTCCCTGCTCAGGTCATCTTGGGCACAGGAAAGCAACTGGCGGGAGATGGCCGAACGCTTAATCTGTCTCCTTATGGAAAACACCGGGGCGCAAAAGGGCGGCCTGATCATGTATCGCGGTGAAGAACTATACCTGGAGATGGCCAAAATAAGAGCAGGCGGGCGCTTTACCGGTTTAGCACCGTCTCCGCTAAAAAATAACAGAAACTTCTCCGCGGCAATTGTGCAGTATGTAGCCCATACCGGAAATAGGCTGGTACTGGATGACGCTGCCAGGGAGGGAGCCTTTGGACGCGATCCATATGTGGCGGAAAATAACGTCAGGTCAGTATGCTGCCTGCCTCTTTCCGGGGGGGGCCGCCTGGCCGGCCTCCTCTATCTGGAAAACAACCTCATCGCCGGAGCCTTTTCCCGGGAACAAGGGGAGATGCTGCAACTACTGGGCAACCAGGCCGCTTTTTTGTACCGGTTGTCTTGTCTCCCGGCAGAAGATCCGACCCGCCAGTCATCAAATTATCCCCCCAAAAAACAAACTCTACCTGAGGCCTTGACCTGCCGCGAAGCAGAGGTCCTCAACATGCTGGCCTGCGGCTTATCCAACCGGGAAATCGCAGAAAGGCTAAGATTAACCGAAAACACCGTAAAAAGTCATATTAAAAGTATCTACGGCAAGCTGGGGGTTAACAGGCGATTGCAGGCCGTAACCCGGGCCAGGAAAATGGAGCTACTCGGCCACCCGCCGGAGGATTTATAGCCATCCAGGGCCAACTTTAGTATTTGACGGCAAACGGTGGCGGCCAGCCTTTTTGCGCGCAATTTCACTCGGCGTGACTTTATAGCCTAAAATGCGCCTGAGTCACTGGGCAGCATCCAGGCATTGTATATTCAGCGATGTCAAAGCATGGTATAATCAAAAAAGACAATCCTAACCAGAAAAAATATGCACACATCACCGGAGAAGCGCCACCTGTCTGGATTATACTCGCATCTATAGAATATACAGCGTTTCAAGCACATTAAACAAGGAGCTGATCGCTATGCGGGAGCGCCGCCGCGAATGGGAGAACCTTGAGGTCATTGCGATCAACAGGGAAGAGGGATGCTGCAGCTCTTTTCCTTACCCTAGCCGGGAAGGGGCTCTTGCCGGAAGCCTTTCAGATTATCAACTTCTTTTGAACGGTTCCTGGAAATTCTGCTGGTCTCCAAACCCTGAGGCCAGGCCGGCAGGTTTTCACCACCCGCAGTACGACGTGGAAAACTGGGACGAAATTCAAGTTCCTTCCAATATGGAAATAGCCGGATATGGCATCCCTATCTATCGCAATTTTGGTTATACCCCGGCGATCCGGAAAATAAGAATTCCCGGCATATCGCACCGGGATAACCCCGTCGGTTCTTACCGGCGCAATTTTACCATACCGCCTGAGTGGAACGGCAACGAAATATTCATTCATTTTGACGGAGTAAGGTCTGCTTTTTACCTGTGGATCAACGGGAAAATGGCCGGGTACAGCCAGGGCTCGACGGCGCCGGCCCGATTCCGCATCACTCCATACCTGAACCAGGGTCTCAACACTGTGGCGGTAGAGGTGTACAAATGGTCTGTTGGCAGCTACCTGGAAGATCAGGACATGTGGCGGCTTTCCGGCATCTTTCGCGACGTTTACCTGGTAATGGAGCCGCCGCTGACCGTTCGGGATTTCTTTATTTATGCCGATCTGGATGAACAATACCATGATGCCACGCTATATCTCAAAGCGCTGATCAAAAACCATGCTCCCGGGAAGCGCTCAATGTGCCGGCTGGAAGTTGCCCTGCTGGACGAGAAAGGCCAGGCGGTGGGCGGTGAAAAGCTCATGATGCAAGAAGGCCTTGTGGACGGGGGATCGGACTTGATCCTGTCCATGCAGGCACCCGTAGCCAACCCCCGCAAATGGACCGCTGAAACCCCTTATCTCTATACCCTTCTGCTAACGCTGACCGGTGAAAAAGGCAACATCATAGAAGTACGTCGCTGCTCTTTCGGCTTCCGCAAGATTGAAATCAAGAAAGGACAGTTTCTTATCAATGGGAAAGCCATCCTGCTTAAGGGAGTAAACCGGCATGAATTTCATCCCCGATATGGACACGCGGTGCCAAAAGAGATAACCGAAGCAGATATACAACTGCTTAAAGCCAATAATATCAATGCGGTGCGGACCTCACACTACCCCAACAGCCCCGCCTTTTACGATCTTTGCGACCGTTATGGTATTTACGTTATGGATGAAGCGGACCTGGAAAGCCACGGCCTGCGCCACTGTCTCCCCGGCAGCAATCCTCGCTGGACGAAACCCTGCCTGGATCGCGTGGTGCGCATGGTGCAGCGGGATAAAAACCATCCCTGTGTCATCATCTGGTCTCTGGGCAATGAAGCGGGTTACGGGGACAATTTTAGAAAAATGAAGCAGGCCATCCTGGAAATAGATCACACCCGCCCCATTCATTATGAAGGAGATCATGTCCTTGATATTTCTGATTTTTTCAGTATGATGTATGCGCCGCCCCAGGTTGTGGAAAAAGTCGGGCGCGGGGAAACAGTTCGCGCCGGGTTCGGAGAAACCAACAATTTTCTCATTGGCAGGAAAGTAACGGCCAAGCAATACGCCGGTAAACCATTTATTCTTTGTGAGTACGCCCACGCCATGGGCAACAGCCTCGGCAACTTCCAGGAGTACATGGATGCATTCGAGAAATATCCCTGCTGCTGCGGTGGCTTTATCTGGGATTTTGCCGACCAGAGCATCCTCAAGCAAACTGAAGCAGGCGAAGATTTTTGGGCGTACGGGGGAGATTTTGGAGACAAGCCCAATGACGGGTTTTTCTGCGGCAACGGAATCGTTGCCGCCGACCGCACCCCCCACCCGGCCCTGTATGAAGTAAAAAAAGTATATCAAGATATTAAAGTTTTCCCTGTTGATTTGGAACGCGGCCTGGTGAAAATTAAAAACAAATACCGCTTTAAAAGCCTCTCCGGATTGCAAATGTGTTGGAAGATAACTGAAAACGGCGCCATTATCCAGGAGGGGCAGATGGATACGCCGGCCATTGCGCCAGGGGAGCAGACGGTTGTAAAAATTCCTTTTAGTATGCCGGAATACAAGGCCGGTTGCGAATATCACCTGCTGCTGGAATTTAGATTGGCGGCGGCCACCCTGTGGGCCCCGCAAGGTCTGGTGATCGCTTGGGAACAATTTACTTTGGCAGGCCACTTTGCGTATAAAGTTGGCAGCAAATCCCCTTCAGCAAAACTTTCCATTGAAGAAAATGATGAGCTCATTAAGATTTCATGCCCCCTTTTCACTGCTGCACTGGAGAAAAAAAAGGGGCGCCTTATATCCATAAAAAGCGGCGGACGCGAAATGCTGGCTGGTCCCTTGAAGCCGAACTTCTGGAGGGTGCCTACATGCAACGATTTGGGTGTCGCCAACTTTGTCCCCCTGTTAAAGCGGGATAGCCCCTGGAGAAAAGTGGAGGCCAACAGAGCCGTTCAAAAAATTACCCTTGAGCAAAGGCACCCCGGAGAGATATCCATACATGTCATTTCAAAAGTTAAGTATGGCCGAACACCTCTCCACATCATTTATTCTTTTTCCGCAAACGGAGCAATTACCGTAACCTGCCAGTTCACTCCGTCCAGGGAGATGGAGCGCTTTGGCATGCAGATGACCGTTCCCGGGCAGTATAATAAACTGAGCTGGTTCGGCAAAGGTCCCCACGAAACCATGCCTGATCGCAACCGCAGCGGCATTGTTGGGATCTATACCATGCCCGTTGAAGAGAGCATCCACAATTACCTTTTCCCCCAGGAAAACGGAAACCGCAGCGAAGTACGCTGGCTCAGCCTGACTGATGAAAGGGGAAGCGGGCTGAAAATAGTAAAAAGCGGAGATAATCTGCTCAACTTTAGTGCCCGGCCCTATACCGACGATGATCTTGACCGGGCCCGGCATATCCACGAGCTTCCCCGGCGCGATACCATTACCTTAAATGTCGACTTAACGCAAAGGGGAGTTGGAGGGGACAAGCCGGGCCTCCTGGCTCTCCATGATCAGTATAAAATGAAAAAAGGGCTCCTCTACCGCTTATGCTTTACTATCATACCCCAGCCAGAAAAAGATGTTCCCATTTGAAAGAAGGATTAACTGATAGTTGAAGGTTATAATAAAAAATAAAAAAAGCGGCTGCCAAAACAGCATGACACCCGCTCCTACGCTAAGAAGGTAAGAAATGTAGGAACTTATTCACTATTATCCGTATGACCACCCATTGACCATGAGCTCAATAATTTCCAAAAACCAGAAGTGCCGCGAGATTGTTTAACTTCTTTGGCCTTAGCATTGGCCAGGGCGCTAATCAAGTTGGGGAGAGCCACGCTTATCAATATACCCATAGTGGTTTTCGAAAGATCGACCAGCAAGTATTGACGAAAAGAGCCAGCCAGTAAAACCACGACCAGATGATTTCCGGAGAGATTGATTATATAGTAATGGCCTAGCCCGGGGAAATCCGCCCCTTTTAAAGCTTTATCCACGTTTTTTGTTACGTCATTAAATAAATCGATAGCTCCGGGTGGTGATCCGCGGCCGCGAAGTTCGACCAGCGATTCCCGTTCACCGTCAATCCAGATATCGGTGGCCACAAGACCATCTCCAAGATCCTGCACCAGCGAATCAATGATTTTATATAAACTTTCAGATTCCATGCGTTTTCATACAACCCTTTCCGCGCCTGGCATCTATAATATCGCAGGTTATTTTGTGGCTTCTTCAAGCCCGCTTAGCACTTTCGGCAACACCACACTCATTAAGATGCCCATGGTAGTTTTAGATAAATCCACCAGAATGCTCTGCTGGTAGGCGCCGATAGACAGTATCACAACCAGATGGTTATTGTCGAGGTGCACCAGGTAATAATCACCCAGTCCGGGGAATTCTGCATTTTTTAGAGTTTTGTCCAGCATCCGCGTAACTTCATTGAACAAGGCCACCGCTTTGGGTTGTGAATTATAACCAACCAGAGACTGCGCATCAGCGGTAGCCCATATGTCGGTAGACACAAAGCCATTTCCCAAATCCTCTTTAAGTTCCTCAATGATCTGTTTTAACTTTTCAATTTTAATAGACATGGAATCATCCTTCCTTTTTAAATTATGGACCCCTAATCTATACGGAGATCTAGGTCTCATTTCATCAGATCCCGTTTTTTCAATTTAAATTATTGGTTTCCGTTGCTATTATAGCAATATTCTGCCTTGTTCGCAATACATAATACAACACTTTCCAACAATTGATTATCCTTTTTCCATTTTATGTAATAAACTAATGAGATCCCGGAGCAAAGTTCTGCAGCGATTTTAACCGAACAATTTTAAAGATTTTGCCCTGAGAATTTAGCCCTGTTGCTTCTGGCTTTCCTCTTCTTCCAGCAACAAGCGGCGCATCAGTTTTCCGGCCCCACTCTTGGGGAGTTGTTTGCGGAACTCTATGATACGGGGTAGTTTATAGACAGCCAGTTTTTTGGAGCAGTATTCGAGAAGCTCTTCTTCAGTACAATTTTCTCCGTCTTTGAGCACCACGTATGCTTTAAGCACTTCTCCGTAATAATCATGCGGTATACCTACAGTGATGGCTTCGGCAACCTTGGGGTGGTTATAAAGCACTTCATCCACTTCTCTGGGATAAACATTCATGGCGCCGGTTATAACCATATCTTTTTTCCGATCGACAATATAGAAATAGCCGCTTGAATCCATGGTGGCAATATCTCCGGTATAAAGCCAGCCATCACGGATCGTTTCCCTGGTTTCCTCAGGGCGATTAAGATAACCTTTCATTACCTGCGGTCCCTTAATAATTAACTCGCCTTCTTCGCCTACCGGCACCTCTTCCGTTCCCGTTTTAAGATCTACGATTTTGCAATCCGTATCGGGGTAAGGAAAGCCAATACTGCCATACTTGCGAATCCCTTTTACAGGATTGGCGTGTGTCGAGGGAGAAGCTTCGGAAAGTCCGTAGCCTTCGATAATCCTGCTGCCGGTTATTTCTTCAAATCTGGCCATTACTTCAACAGGCATCGGCGCCCCTCCGCTATTGCATATTTCCAGGCAACTGAGGTCATGTTGGTCGATCTCTGGGTGGTTAATTATAGCGGTATAAATAGTGGGAACGGCGGGGAAAATAGCCGGCCGGTAGTAATCGATTAAGTCAAAAAGGGTTTCCACATCGAATCGCTGCATGATAATCAGACCTGCCGGAAGGGTAAGGCCCATGTTTAACACACCGGTCATACCGTAAGAATGGTAGAAGGGGAGAGCCGCCAGAACATACTGCTGGGTAAGTTTTTCACCCAATTTATTATTAATCCAATCACGAATCCACTCTTTTCTCTGGATCACATTGCAGACAATATTGTAATGGGTCAGCATGGCTGCCTTGGGAGTTCCGGTTGTCCCGCCGGTATATTGAAAAACGGCCACATCTTCTTTTGGATCGACAACTGCTTCTTCAGAAACCGGCGGATATTGTTGCAGCAGCTGGTCAAACCAGAAGTTCTCCCCCTCCACCACATAATTCATCTGCCGCGATATAATTGAATGTTCTACCATAACATGATCACGAATTTCTTGAAAAGTCGCGCTGGTGCCATCAACACCGATATAAATTTTAGCTTCTGAATCCTTTAGCACAAACTCTACTTCATCTGGAGAATACATGGGGTTCATCTGGACAACTATAGCCCCCAGCTTGAGCGCAGCATAGTAAGCATAAACATACTCGGGGCAGTTGGGCAACATTAAAGCCACCCGGTCTCCCTTGGTTACACCAAGATCGGCCAGAGCGGCGGCAAAACGATCGATATATTCATGCATTTGCCTAAACGTAATTTCGTCTCCGTAATAAGCCAGGGCAATCAGCTCACCGCATTGGGCATTGGCCTCTTTAAAATAGCTATAGAGAGAAATTTCAGGATAGTCAAGATTCCAGCGAACAGGGTAATTCTTTAGCCACAACTGGTTGGACATTTTCTCTCGCCTCCTCCTCAAGGTGGGTGAATGGAGTGCCCTGCAGGAAAAGTTTTATTAATGACGTTCCGGCATTCTAAATAATTCATTAATCTGAGAAATTATAACAAATTTATTTTAGGAGTGTCAATGCACAGGGAGTAAATGTAGAAGGTTGGCAACTCTTGTTTAATATTGTATAATTTAAGAAATTATTATAAAGGGGAGGAGTTCAGTGGTAGGAACCGTAGACATGGTAATTTTCTTTCTCTATTTCCTGGTTTTAATCTTGATCGGAGTAGCTTCATACAAGAGGATCAGAGGAGGTGTTGACTATAGCCTGGCGGGGCGTTCCCTGGGCTGGACGGTAACCATTGGAACTCTTGTGGCAACCATGATTGGCTCATCCGCCGCCATGGGAGCGGCAGGTAAAGCCTATGAATACGGTGTAGGCGTAATGTGGCTGCCCATTGCCATCTTTCTGGGATATGCCTTCTTCAGCCTGTTTATTGCGCACAGACTGCGCGAGACTAACGTCTGGACTGTTCCGGATGTGCTGGAGAAACGCTTCGGCGTGGGGGTGCGCCGCTTATCGGCCGTCTTCCTGATCCTGGCGGTAATGTCCATCTTTGGAGCCCAGCTCATCGCCATGGGTATTGTGTTCAGGCTCCTGGGCGAACCGATGGGCATCAGTTACGAGCTGGCCATATTGCTGGCGGGCGGCGTCCTGGTGCTTTATACGGCCATGGGAGGCCTTTATGCCGTCGCCTTTACCGATTTACTTCAGTTTCTGATTATGCTTCCGGTAATCGGTTTTGTGATCCCAATATTAGTTTTCGGCAGCGGCGATATCAGCATGGCCACTCTTACCTCCCAGCTAGCAGCCTGTGTGAGAATTCTTCCCAAACAGGCAAGATTTAGGATCTCGATGTCGAATTAAATAGTATGAAAAAGTTTAAAGACTATCAACCTAACCAACTAATGCTTGTTCCGATTTGCATGAATGAATGGCTACCC
>JAKPEE010000001.1 GCA_029552125.1 Bacillota bacterium
AAAGAATGGGGAACCAAGCGTTATATGAGTATGAGACATCTTGAGGAACTGAGTGCCATGGATGGTTCAAAAGTAACTGCTGGTTAACTGATGCCTACCAGGCGGGTAAATGAATTTGCGAAAAATTATTGACGGTACCACAGCTCAAACTGTTCCTGCATACCGTTAAAATTTTCATCAATAATGCGCTGAATTTCTTGATCAATATCTGCTTCGGATACAGTGAGCCCCAGTTTTTTACCTTCCTGCGCAATGAGGCGCCTGGTGATCAGATCATCCAGGATGTTGCTGCCAACCTGGGTATACATGGCTTCATAAAGCTCGCTTTTAGTAATCTTTTCACCGTTCACTGTCGCCACTGCCGGGTCGTCCTGCAGCAGGAAGACGGCGATCAAGGCGCCGATGGCCAAAACCAGTAAAACCGTTGCCACAATAAAATAGGTTCTGTACTTTAACGGATTGTTGTTGCCGGCATCAATTCCCATTTCACTCAAGCCCCATTTCCCCTCTCATAATTTAATATACAGGTGAGCCTGCTACCAGTTACGGGTACCGAAAAAGGAGAACAAACGAAACTGTACTACCTGTCCATTATAACACGAACCCGCTCCAGGTCAACTTTCGCGGACCCGGGGCGGGGTCTTTATCATACTGGCAAACCTGCCGTTAGTTATGGGATAATTTTATTCAAAGGGTATTCGATGATCCCCTCGGCACCGGCGTCTTTAAGCCTGCAAATCAGCTCCCGGACGATCTTCTCGTCCACGACGCTTTCGATAGCCACCCAGTTATCTTCGCAAAGGTTGGATATGGTCGGCTTGCGCAGGGCCGGCAGCATGGAAATAATTTTTTCTAAATTATCGGTATGCACATTCATTTTTAACATCACTTTCTGCTCCGCCAGAAGCGCTCCCCGCAGCAAGGTGACCATGTGTTCCACCTTTTTTCGTTTCCAGGGGTCCCGGCTGCTGTCCCGGTTCATAATCACTCGCGGCGTGGATACCAGGATCGTATCGATGATGCGCAGGTGATTGGCCTTCAAAGAGCGCCCCGTTTCAGTAAGTTCGGCGATGGCGTCCGCCAGAAGCGGCGGTTTCACCTCGGTGGCGCCCCAGGAAAAAAACACTGTGGCTTTTATGCCTTTTTCCAAAAGGTAGCGCCGCGTTGATTCGACCAGTTCTGTGGCAATGCGTTTCCCCTCCAGGTCGTAAAGATCCTGGATTTCTGAGTTTTCCGGTACCGCGAGGACCAGCCGTACCGGCCGCAGGCCGCGCTTGGAGTAAGTCAGCTCGGCCAGTTCTTCTACAGAAGCCCCGGTTTCATTGATCCAATCCTTACCGGTCAACCCCACATCCAGGATCCCCTCCTCTACATACTTGGGGATCTCCTGGGCGCGCATTAAAACACACTCAATTTCTTCGTCATCGATATAGGGGTAATAGGAGCGCTCGCCGATGCTAATATTATAGCCTGCTTTTCTAAAAATTTCTAAAGTTGATTCCTGAAGGCTGCCGGCCGGCAAACCCAGCTTGAGCTTTGGCAAAATTTCTCTCTCCCTTTTGTAGACAGTGGCCCCTCCTGCCCCATAAAAAAGGGGCGCCAGCAGAAAGGATTGAATCACCCGGGGCCTGAATTATGCTCCTGCAGGGGCACGGTGTGCCGCGCCCGCTGTAATAACAATAAACTACCATTTCCCGCCGGAGCTGTCAACGATAAAACCAGCTCAAGCCGGATTAGGCCCAAGGCCGGCTCTTCACGAAGCTTCCTGCCTGGTGATGGCCTCGCTGAGGCGCCGAATGCTGTCGGTAAGATTTTCCAGCTTACCTTCGATGCGTACCAGCAGGTATACGCTTACCGCAATGGGGAATCCCCAGTTACCGATCATGGTTACAACCTCTTCCATTGATCAATCAACCTCCTCCATCTCTACCATTTCCTCCAGGGTGCTGCCGGCTGTGAGCACCTCTCTCAGCAGCGAGGCACACCGGGCACAAAGTTCAAGCTCACCGGCCACCCGCTCCTCCTGCCGGATCAGGAGCAGGTAGGCCAGGGCCAGCCGCTGCCGGCATAGCCCGCAACGCTCCCGGCGGGGCTCCCGGAAAGGCATAAAGTTCACCCGGTTCACCAGATATCTCCCCTTTCCGTACAATCTTGCCGCAAGTTTGATGGGACTATTGTATAATCTAGGGGGCGGCAACACCACTGGCGGCTGCGTAGATTTTGCCGGACCAGTAGCCGCCGCAGGCCGGCGTTCTCAGCCTTAGTCATCTTTTTATAACGCCGGAGCAGGCGTAATCGTCAGGCCGGCGGGAAGAACTCCACCTGGTTGTTAAAGGCGGCAGCCAGCAGGAAAAAGGGACCGTGAAAGAACAGAAAAAATAATTGCCGCATCCTTAAAATTATGAGAGAATAGAAGCACTAATTTTAAATAAGCATGCAGATTAGTTCCAGCAAGGGTGTGAGAAACGATGGCATTAATCGTCCAGAAGTTCGGGGGTAGTTCCCTGGCCTCTCCCGACCATATCCGGCGGGTGGCCTGCACTATCGCCGCCACCAAAAAAGAAGGCCATCAGGTGGTGGTGGTGGTTTCGGCCATGGGCGGTGAAACGGACCGCCTTCTGGCCCTGGCCACAGAGATAAACCCGGACAAGCCGGCAAGAGAGCTGGATGCGCTGCTGGCTACCGGTGAGCAGGCCAGTGCCGCCCTGATGGCCATGGCCCTGCAAAACCTGGGCCTGAGCGCCCGCTCCTATGCAGGTATACAGTTGCCGCTGCGCACTGACGCGAACCACACCAGGGCGCGCATTGTGGACTTGCCTACCAGCGTGCTGCGCAGAGACCTGGATCAAAATATTATACCGGTTGTGGCCGGCTTCCAGGGCGTGAACGGAAACGGGGACATTACCACCCTGGGCCGGGGCGGCTCCGATACAACAGCCGTAGCCCTGGCGGCGGCGCTGCAGGCCGATGTATGCGAAATTTATACTGACGTTGACGGTGTCTATACCGCCGATCCCAATATCTGCCCCAGCGCCAGGCATTTAAGCAAGGTTACCTACGAGGAGATGCTGGAGATGTCGGGCCTGGGCGCCAAAGTGCTGCAAATACGCTCGGTGGAGCTGGCCCAGAAGTATCGTGTACCATTGCTGGTGAAGTCTTCTTTTGGCAGTAATAAATGCACCTGGATTGTAGAGGAGGCTAAATCCATGGAAATGGAAAGCGCCATTGTTAGCGGCATCACCCTTGACCGCAGTGTGGCCAAGCTATCAGTAATCCATGTCCCCGACCGCCCCGGTATCGCCTACCAGATTTTAGCTCCGCTGGCTGACGCGCAAATTAATGTGGACATGGTCATTCAAAATGCCAGCATTGAGGGCTATACTGATTTTACTTTTACCCTCTCCAGGGAGGACCTGGCCAAAGCGCGGCCCCTGCTGGAGCAAGTGGCAAAGGATATCGGCGCCTGGGAAATACGGGCCGACGATAGTATCGCCAAGGTATCGGCCATCGGACTCGGCGTGAAAAACCACCCCGGGGTGGCCGCAAGAATGTTCAAAGCCCTGGCCGATGAAAATATAAATATACAGATGATTAGCACATCGGAAATTCGCATCTCCTGCATTATTGAAGCCAAGTACGGAGAGCTGGCGGTGCGGGTGCTGCACGATGCCTTTGGCCTTCAGCAAAGTTAAGGCCGCCGGGGCCCATAAGAAAGCCGGCCCTCGCCAGAGTGCCGGCTTTCTTGTATGCCTTCATATATGGAGCCACTATGTTAAGGCCTTGGCTGTTGTTGAGTGATGCAGTGGATGTTGCCGCCTCCCAGCAAAATCTCCCGGGAATAAACACCAACCACTTCACGATCAGGGAAAAGCTCCTTCAATTTAGCCATGGCCGCCTGGTCGGCCGGATCATTGAAGAGCGGCATAACTACTCCGCCGTTGGCGATATAAAAATTAACATATGACCCGGCCATCCGATCCCCCTCTTTTCTGGGGTAGGTGCCTTCCACAGGATCGACGCCCTCGGCTTCTTCGGCCGTGACGATCACCGGGGCCGGTTGATGCAGCTTGTGGACTTCAAAACTCCTGCCCCTGGCATCGGTCGCGCTACGCAGTATTTCATAAGCTTCTTTCGATATCTCGTGCTGGGGGTCATCGGGATCATCAGTCCAGGTCAATAGTACTACCCCGGGGCGAACAAAGCAGCAAAGGTTATCGACATGGCCGTCTGTTTCATCATTATAGCAGCCGCGCGGCAGCCAGATGATTTTCTCCACGCCCAGGTAGTCATGCAGCAGCCCTTCGATCTCTTGCCGTGAAAGCTTAGGATTTCTATTGGGGTTTAACAAGCACTCTTCCGTGGTTATAAGGGTGCCTTCACCGTCTACGTGGATCGAGCCGCCCTCCAGCACCAGGGGCGCCTTGTAGCGATCGATGCCGGTTATTTCGGCCACTTTCCGCGGGATCAGATCATCCTGATCCCAGGGGAAATAAAGTCCCCCTTCCAGACCGCCCCAGGCATTAAAATCCCAATCAACCAGGCGAATACCGCCCTTGTCGTTAATGACAAAGGTTGGCCCCACGTCCCGCATCCAGGAATCATTGTTTGAAAGCTCGATGACCCTTATTTTGCTGGATAATTTATGGCGGGCATTGACAAATTGCCTGCTCGATACGCACATCGTAACCGGTTCGAATCTACTAATGGCTTCGGCTACTGCGACAAAAGCCTTTTCCGCGGGCTTTGCGCCCATGCGCCAGTTATCTGTCCGCTCCGGCCAGATCATCCAGCAACCATCATGGGGCTCAAATTCGCCCGGCATCCGGTAGCCGTCACGGGCCGGTGTACCGCTTAAAGTTGCTACCATGTTGTGACCTCCTTCCACTACCCCTCAGGTAATGCTTTAACCCTCCAAACCCCTAGACGCGCTGAAACAACTTTTACGTATGGACCTAAATTTTTTGGGCCCCGGTTAGGCGCCTTGCTTTAACTCGTTTGCAGCCAACCGGATCGGAGGATTTATCTTTTGGGTGGCCAGTGATACCACCGCCATCACTACTAAGTTCGCCGCAGGAGCAGCCAGGGTATAGATATACCATTGCTCTGGATACATTAATGTTTCAAAAGTCCAGCCCTCGAGAATGCCGGAAAGCACCACCCGGACAAAAACCCCGGCAATAATCCCGGCAATGCAGCCGATCTGGTTTGATTGTTTCCAGTAAATGCCAAGGGTTAAAGGGATAAACAGGCCCGCCAAGAGAACATCAAAACCGAACATGGTCAGAAGAAAGACATGGGGGTAGCCGATGGCCACAAGAACAACCAGGATGGAGAAAATCAGGACGATGAGCCGTTCCCACTTGAGAAGGCTGTTATCAGAAATATCCGGTTTAATCACATCTTTTATCACGTTTCTGGTAAAGAGAGTAGATATGGCCAGAATGCCTCCGTCAGCACAGGACATGACCGCGGCAATAATGGCCCCAATTAGCAGAACTGCTACCGGAAGCGGGAAAATTTCGGTCATCATCAAGGGGATAATTAATTCCGGATCGCCCTGCAAAGCGCTCTCGGCTAAGATGCCTTTAGCGATTAGAGCATAGCCGGCCAGGCCCACAATGACCACCATGGTGCCGAATACCCAATACATCAATGCGGCCAGTATTGATGCTTTCGTTACATCTTTATTACTTTTTCCGGCCTGGGCTGTCTGGACAATATCGGGGCTGGGAATGGAGCCGAGCCCGACAATCATCCACCCGGCAATCCAGGGGACCCAGCGGGCCAGCGTGCCAAACCCCTCTGCCTTCGGCGGCAGAAAAGACATCATTTCGGCGGGTACGACTGCTTTTAGCTCGGCAAAGCCGCCCACGGCATTAATCGATAAAGGCAGCGAAATCGCAATTCCGGCAAGGATAATAATCATTTGCATGGTATGGGCCACGCCAATAGACCATAGCCCGCCGGCCACTGTATAGATAGCAATAATAATCATGGCGATGATGATGGACAGGTTGTAAGACCAGCCCAGCGTAAAATTAAATATTTTGCCGATAACGGCTATTTCACCGGCAATAAAGAAAATCCAGCCAAACAGCATAATGACCGCAGAAATAACCCCGCTGCTTTTGCCGAAGCGCGTGGTAAAAAAGTCAGCGAGGGTAACTCCGCCCACCTTCCGTAAAGCGCCAAAGTAGAACAGCCCCGCGATAACCAAACACAGACCGGCGCCATAAGGTTCAGGAATTACCCCCCAGGCATATTCGGTGCTCCAGAACCCGCAATCCAAGGCCGTTCCAGCAGCGCCCATAATGGTCCCGCCCCCAAACCATAGACCGGCAAAGGTAAAAGCAAGAATAGCCAGGGGCATGGCGCGGCCGGCCACCATAAAATCTTCACTGGCCTTTATTCTTTTTGAAGCCCACCAGCCGATAACCACCAGCAATATGCCATAAATGATAAAGCCAATTAGATACTCATTCACCTGATGTCGCCTCCTTTTTTTACCGCCCTCAAAAACAGGGCTAGCAGTACCGCGATACTCTTATGGCCATTCTTTGAGGGAGCGACCACTTAGCTAATGGTTAATCTAAACCTCCTTTCTGAATCCGTAATTCAGTAAATTTTGATGACGGCAAAGTTCATGGGATAATAACCTTACCAGCTGCCAGGCATTTACTTGCAGCCGGCTAACTCCGGGTTGCGCCATCCGGCCGGATTACAGGGAGGCGTCAACCTCCTTGATCGTATCTTCCAGGCGGTTCAACACTTCATTGATCTGTTCTTTAGTGATAATCAGGGGAGGCTCAAAACGCATGGTGTCTTTGTTCAACAAAGCTCCCGAAACCAAAACCCTGCGCTTATAGAGGCCGGCTGCAATTTTATACCCGATCCCGGGGGTATTAAAGTGCTGCCCGATTAGCAATCCTTTGCCGGTAATGTTTTTATAGATCCGCGGATATCTCTCCACGAGGACATTTAAGTTCTCCATAAAATAGTTGCCTTTTTCCGCCGCCTGCTCAGGCAAATTATCTCTTAAGGTAACCATGATTGTCGCAATTGCTGCCGCACAGGCCAAAGGATTACCTCCGGTGGTATTGGTATGCATGAATGGATTGGGTTCCTCTAACACTTTCCAGATCCGTTCATTGCTCATAAAAGCCCCAACAGGCATCACCCCGCCGCCCAGGGCCTTGGCTGAGGTCATAATATCCGGGGTAACCTGCCAATGGTCAACACCCCAAAACTTCCCGGTTCGCCCCAAGCCTGTCTGGACTTCATCGGCAATCAGTAAAACACCGTAATGATTGCATATTTCCCGTACTTTAGGCCAGTACTCATCGGGAGGCACTACACAGCCCGCTTCTCCCTGAATCGGTTCGGCAATAAATGCGGCAACCTCCAGGCCCAGGGTTTCGCATATTTCAAGTTGCTTTTCAAGGGCATCGGCATCGCCGAAGGGAACGTAAAAAGTTTGCCCCCCAAAGGGTTGAAAGCCGGCGCGAAAGTCTTTCTTACCCATCACGCTTAATGAACCCAGCGTTTTACCATGAAAACCGGCTATTGTTGAAATAAAGTTACGCTTTCCCGTGTATAATATGGCCAGCTTGAGGGCGCCTTCGACGGTCTCAGTACCGCTGTTTACGAAAAAGGAATATTGAATATCGCCCGGCGTTACTTGCGCCATTAAATTGGCTAAGGCCCCTTTTAAGGGCTCCAGCATCTCCTTGCCCGGCATGCTTGTTTTGCCGGCCTGCGCCTGCACTGCGCTTACTACTTCCGGATGGCACCAGCCCAGGTTCAAAGCCCCGAATACTCCCAGGCAATCAATAAATTCGTTGCCGTAAACATCGTATAGACAGCAGCCTTGGCCGCGCCATTCGGTCTTGGTGTAATCATCCTCAGCCGTGATCGTCTTCCGGTAATCCATCCATTTTCTATTGAAGTAATTATAGATATTCTCTTCGGCTTCCCGGCTGATTTCTTGCGCAGTAGCTTCATCAAGGTCAGCTTTTTTAATAATGTTTAGCCAGCGCTCTGCAAATTTGATCGCATCATCATGCTTTCCCATGGCACTTAGCTCCTTTCATCATTACGCCATTGCAAAATATGGCGATGCTGTAATACTTAATAATATTCAGCCATCACTCCGTGTACTGTTGGTATAGTTCAAAATATGCGTTGCCCTGCCACCCCTCTCGTGGACTAGTCCCTTTATTTGCATATTCAAAAATTATGCCAAGATTTTGTCGTTTATACTTTTACACTACGTCTGTAAGGCACAAGGGGGCGGTGTCAAATGCTCAAAAAAGCCGGCCGGAAAAAGAGAAACAATTTATGCCTTAATCAGTAAAGCGCAATTTTTCTTATTTTTAAGAAATGGTGGCTTGGACAGATGCGGTAGGGGGGCAGTGGGCCGGCCCAGGAGCGCCGGAGCCAGCTTTCGCCGGCCGCCTATATTTAGTTAGTTTACGCCATCGTGTTTTCCAGCGTCCTGAAAGTACCGGCCGCCCGGGTTTTCTTATTATTGAGAGGTCCAGGCGGGCTTACTTCTCAATTTTAAGAAGAAAATCTGCTTGCACTTGAAGAAAACGGGTAAAAGGGTGTATAACTTGACCCGCCCTTTCAACCAGCACGAAAGGTTTAACCGTAAGCTAAATGGTAATTTATTATGAAAGGCCCAGTTCGGCCAGCTTGCGGTAGATAGTGGCCCTGCTAATGCCCAGTTCACGGGCGATGGCTTCTTTGGCTTTAAAAGAGCGGCCGTATCGTTCCAGGTATTCTTCCAGCAGGACGCGCTCGTATTCTTGCAGCTTTTGCTTAAGAGAACTGCTGCCTGCGGTGGCCTCGGCACCGTAATTCTGCCGGATGCGGGGCGGCAGGTTGGCCGGAACCAGGGTATCGCCGGCCGCCATGTTGACGGCGTATTCCACCGTGTTTTCCAGCTCCCTGACATTGCCGGGCCAGTGATAGGCCATT
>JAKPEE010000016.1 GCA_029552125.1 Bacillota bacterium
GTGTATCATATTAATTGTCCCACTCCTTATCATACGGTCACCCCCATAAAAGTATTTGACACACTTTTATGGTAACCGTTTGGTTTGGTGTGGGTCAATTTCTGTCCGGCGTTATGGGTCAATTATACCCCGACGGTGACAATTATGGGATTGATACTCTTTAACTATTACATCATAGCGCGGTAGAATGTTCAAGAAGGGGATCAGGCCCTTTCTCCCGTTCCGTAATTTACGCGGAGCCTTCGTAACAATTTCCGGCAACACGCATATTATAACAAGGCACCGGATGAATGGGCGATTACATATGGAGGGATTGTGATAATGGTTGCCAGACGAATGCAAATGCTGCTCCGCAAGGCCGGGGGCATCTTGCTGACAGTTGGTGGAATGGTCCTGGTGGTAAAGGTGTTACCCCTTTACCTGTGGCCCCTGGCTTTAGGCATTGTTTTAATTTGGGTAGGGTGGCAGCTATACATATATGACCGTTACTTTTAAAGAATTTATGAACTTCAGTAGAAGGAGGGAGTTTCATACATGCGCTTCTATGTAATAAAAGTACCGGCTATTTTCAGGGGGATAGTTAGAGGTATATTTGGGCTGTTCGGTAAAAATTAATGTTAAATGACAGACTATTAGAACTAATCCCGGTTTTGTTGAAACCGGGTTTATTTTTGCCAAAAAAAAGATTAATGCATCAAGTTAAAAATTTCACAATGCAGGTAAAGTTATTTTACCACCGAAAATATTAACAGGTAAAAGTATCTTCTTTTGCCTGATTAATTAATTTAAGGGGTGAAATACGGTATGAGCGATTTGATTAAGGGAGGAGCTTTTTTACTCGGCCCCGTCGATGAGAAGACGGTGTTTATCCCTGAAGAATTCGACGATATGCATTTAATGGTCAAGAACATGTGTCTCGATTTTATGGAGAACAAGGTTCTGGCCAAGGTAGACGAGATTGAAGAAAAAGTTGAGGGGGTAACTACCGGACTGTTGCGGGAAGCCGGCGAACTGGGCCTTTTAAGCAGCGACATTCCTGAAGAATACGGCGGAGAAGAAGCAGACAAAATTACTACTATGCTCATTACAGAATCTGTTAATACTTCCGGCTCGTTTGCCACCGCTTTCGGCGCTCACACGGGAATCGGCACTTTGCCCATAGTATATTTTGGCAATGAAGAACAGAAGAAAAGATACTTGCCGGCCCTGGCTACCGGAGAAAAGATTGCGGCATACTGCCTCACTGAGCCTGAAGCAGGTTCCGATGCGATGAACAGTAAGACTAAGGCAGTACTATCTGAAGACGGAAAATATTATATTTTAAACGGCGTCAAGGCTTTTATTACCAACGCGGCCTGGGCGGATGTGTTTATCGTCTATGCCAAGGTGGACGGAGAAAAGTTTACGGCATTTATTGTCGACGCCGATTCCGAAGGAGTATCCATTGACCCGGAAGAGAAGAAGATGGGGATCAAGGGTTCATCCACCTGCAGCGTTATTCTTGAAAATGTTAAAGTGCCGGTGGAAAATGTGCTCTGGGAAATCGGCAAAGGCCACCAGGTTGCCTTTAACATCTTAAATATTGGACGCTTCAAGCTGGGCGCAGGCTGCGTCGGCGGAGGCAAGCGCGGCATTCAGCTTTCCGCGGAATACGCCTTGCAGCGGGTCCAGTTCAAACAGCCTATAGCTGAATTTAACGGCATCAAAGAAAAAATTGCCAAAATGGTCATGCTCACCTATGCCATGGAGAGCCTGATCTACCGTATCGGTGGTTTGATTGACGCCAAGCTGGAAGAGGTAAAGTCGACAGGTGCGGATAGTGCCGCCATCGTGAACGCTATCCAGGAGTATGCCATCGAATGCTCCATCGCCAAAGTCTACTGCTCCGAAGCTCTTGACTATATTGTCGATGAAGCGGTCCAGATCCACGGCGGCTACGGCTACAGCCAGGAGTATGCTGTGGAAAGAGCATACCGCGACAGCCGCATTAACCGTATATTTGAAGGAACCAATGAAATCAACCGGATGCTCATACCCGGAACCCTGATGCGCAAGGCCCTCAAAGGCGAAGTGCCGTTCATGGATGCAGTCTTCGGACTGGGTGCTGAACTGAAAAAATTGAAAGAAGCTGAAGAGCCCCAGGAAAGCCTGGCCCGGGAAGAGTTTATACTTGACAAAATGAAGAAGCTCTTCCTTATGGCTGCCGGTAACGCGGCCCAGAAGTTTAGCGAGGCTTTAACCAATGAACAGGAAATCCTCTTCCGCCTGGCCGATATCGCCATGGAGATTTTCGCCGTGGAAAGCGCCCTGTTAAGAGCCAAGAAAATTTTGGCTCTCAAAGGTGAAGAGGAAGCCAAGTATCCCATTATGATTACGCAGTGCCTGGTCAATGATATGGTGCCCAAGCTTGATGCCTGGGCCAGTGAAGTGCTTGCCGGAACCCTCGAGGGTGAAGCTCTGGAAAAAACATTAAGAGGGTTGAAGATGTTAACCAGCTACAAGCCAATTAACACTTACGTGCTGAAGCGCCAGATTGCCGACGCTGCCTACGAGGTTAAAGGCTATTTCCTTGACCGGCGTTAATTAGTATTTGCACAAAAAACAAAAGGAGCAGGGTGCAGTCCCTGCTCCTTTTTTATTTTTTAAAAATATTACAGCGCCCGCTGAACCCTGCATGCTTTAAGGCAGCGGGTGCAAATATTGGCTCTCCGGGGTGTTCCATTGATCATAACTTTAAGTTTATGAATGTTGGGACGCCATTTTCTTTTCGTTTTGATATTTGAATGGCTGACCTTAAAACCGGTGGTTTTGGCTTTTCCGCAAATAACACAGACTTTCGCCATTTCATTGAACCCTCCTTCGCTCCGAGCAGTACCACAACGCATATTCTATCATAGTTTTTCAAGCAGAACAAGAAAATATTGCGAAGAAAACGGAAAGGTTGTAGTTATTTTACCTTTAAAGCAGGTCCGCCTGTTAGCCGGAAGCTTTGAAAGGAGCGTTTTTAATAAATAAATGGAAAAATATACTTTTGGAAAATGTGGATGATATTCTCCGGTTGGTGCATAATATTATGTTTCGTGTAAACAATTCTCAGTATAGATCGACTTTCTCGTGCCATACTAAGTATGCACCGAAAGAGAAAGGAGGTGAAACTAGATGGCACGTAGAAACAATCAGATCCTGGTCAGAGAAGCCCGCCAGGCGCTGGATAATTTCAAGTTTGAAATTGCCAACGAACTGGGCATCAACTATAATGGTGATTTGGGTGCTCTGACCTCCCGTCAAAACGGGTATGTTGGTGGAATCATGGTTAAAAGGATGATTCAGGCCGCTGAAAACCAGTTGGCCGGAAAAGGCGGAACCCAGCTTTAGCTTTTTGCAAACCGCACTTCTCCATACATCAGGCGGGCTTCGGCCCGCCTTTATTTTAAAAAAAACCGCAGGCCGTTTGACCTGCGGTAAAATCACCGCATCAGCGGTGATTGGGAGAGGAGAAACCGGAGGAAGAGCTTAGGGGAATAATGTTGCTTCATTTGCTATTATGAAACGGTTTGGCTGTTTTTATACACTTTTTTTCGCGGTTTAATAGAAAAAAAAAGTAATGCGGCAGGGTACAGTTAATTTTTAACGAAAATGTATAGGTCAGTGTTTTTTTTATTCTTTCTAGAGTTAAAAGGGGGGACAACATAACAGTGGGGATGGCCATCTATCCTGGTAGTTTTGATCCGGTTACCAAAGGGCACCTGGATATTATTGAGCGAACCAGCAAGATTTTTGACCAACTCATAGTCGCTGTTTTAGAGAATCCTCGCAAACAGGCTGTATTTACCATTGAAGAAAGAGTGGAAATGCTAAAAAGAGTAACTTCCGGCCTGGAAAATGTCACGGTAGAGTATTTTCGAGGACTGCTGATTGAATATGCCAAGCAAAAAAAAGTAAACATTATTGTCAAGGGATTGCGGGCCATTTCTGATTTTGAATTTGAGTTTCAGATGGCCCTGGTTAATCGAAAATTAAATCCACAGATTGAAACCTTGTTTATGGTGACCAACAGCAAGTATTCCTACCTGAGCTCAAGCATTGTCAAAGAGGTAGCCAGCTTCGGTGGAGATATTAAAGAGCTGGTGCCACCCGAGGTTTATGATATGATTATGGCCAGGTATAGTTAATTTTAAGCTTCGGCAAGAGGTTGCAACTGTATACGGCGCAATTCATGTAATTTGTTTATCAAAGCGGTTCCGTCGAGCACATCAATGCTGAAACGGACAGGCAGAGATTCGAGGTACTGCCGCGCTTCTTCAGTAATTGAACCGGCGGTGATGATGAGCCCTTTCCTGGTTCGCCCGCCGACCATGGCTCCGACTAGTTTTTGCACTGACGCACAGGTTACGTCCGCGTCAAATTTCTTTACATTCCATAACTTGCAGGCCACGTAAACGGTCTGCTTCCCTTTAGTACAGGTGTAATCAAAAGCGCTGTCTTCTTCGAACAATCCGCTTTTGATGTTTTCGTAACCTAACATCTCCAGCAGGCGGATAACCCATGAGTTTATTGCTTCCTCATCCTGAAAACGGTACAGTTCTTCTTTAACCACAATTTTTAATACTTCCAGGCGCGCTGCATTTTCATCATTTTTTAATTCCCGGTGCCGGTTAAAAACTTTTTGGATACGATCAAGAATTAAAAAGACGATCAGTAAAGATGCGGTTACAAAAAAGGCGGTCATCTCTTAACCTCCAATAAATAATCTAACAAGTTATATTTTACCAATTACAAAACCGTTTTATTCCAACCTGGCCCGGAGCATAGTGCACCATTTTTCCCGGTAGTTTTAGTGTTAACAGGAAAAGAACTTTCTTTGGGGAAAATTAAACAGAAAAATAATGATGCAGGTGGGAGCATAAATATGATTAGTACCTGGGGCGGATGTTTTAGTATTTTAAAACCGGCGCTGTTACCTTTAGTTGCCGGCGGCCCTACCGGGCCGGTTGAGACCAGAGGCCTGCTCTATTTTGGCATATTGGTCCTGGCCACAGGCCTGGTTTCAATTGTTTACCCCCGTTTTTTCTGGAATATCGGCGTCGGTAGAAAAGCAAAAATACCACCTCCACGGGCTTACCTGATGATGCTGCGTGTCGGCGGGATTCTGGCTTGTGGACTCGGTGCAATAATGCTTTTAAAAGTATATCAAATGTAAAATAGCATCCCCACCGGCTCCGTATGCCTGAGGTTGAGGTGAAACATGGCTAACCTTCCTAAAATCGGGATATCCCTGGGAAGCGGCCTGGCGCGCGGCCTGGCCCATATTGGGGTAATCAAGGTTTTTGCGCAGGCGGGGCTAAAAATAGATTGTATCGCCGGTTCCGGTATGGGTGGTATTGTAGCTTCCCTTTATGCCAGCAATTTTGAAATAAAATTGATGGAACGGCTGGCCCGCAGTATCTCCCGCCGCACCTGGATGGATTTTACTTTTCCGCGGATGGGTTTGATTGCCGGCGAAAGGCTGGAAGAACTGATGTATCTATTAACCGGCCGCCGCGCCATTGAAGATTTAAACCTGCCCCTTGCTCTCTCCACAACAGACCTCTGTACAGGCGAACAGGTGCTGCTGCGCCGCGGCTGTATTGCCCGGGCAGTGCGCGCCTCCTGTGCCGTCCCCGGAATCTTTAGCCCGGTGCGGCTGCAAGGGCGCATCCTGGCGGACGGCGGGATCATTGAAAGAGTTCCGGTAAACGCAGTCCAGGAGATGGGGGCAGAGCTTGTAGTGGCGGTTGACGTGGGTTATTATGTGGCAGAATATAAAATAAGCCATATTTTTGATGTGATGGCCAAGACTATCGATATTATGTCCCGGGAAATATGCCAGAAGCAGTTGGATCGGGCTGATGTCCTGATCGCGCCTGATTTGAGAGATATCGGCCCTTTTCATTTTCATCGGGTCCAAGAAATTATCCACAGGGGGGAAGAGGCCGCCCGGGCGGCGCTGCCGCTAATTCAGAGTAAATTAGAGAAAGAAGGTTGAATCTTGTCCAGTGCAGGCAGGTTAGTTAAAGTAGTGCTCGCTATTATTGTTTTGCTATATATTGCCTTTATTTATCAGACTGATTATGTCTTAATCAAACCGGGTTCTGCGGAAGAGCTGCGCCCTTTAATTACTGTAGAAGGGGCCGACCCTGATGATACGGGAAAACTATACCTGGTCACCGTGACCCAGCAAAGAGCAAATGTTTTAACTGCACTTTACGGCCTTTTACATCCGCATATTGATCTGCGGCTTCTCGGCGAAGTTATACCCGAGGGCATGACTCAGGAGGAATACCGGGAGATATTAGACTTAATGATGGAAGAAAGCAAGC
This sequence comes from Bacillota bacterium, assembly GCA_029552125.1. Lineage (GTDB taxonomy): Bacteria > Bacillota > Dethiobacteria > DTU022 > DTU022 > JAKPEE01. The sequence goes on from JAKPEE010000016.1 coordinate 6,360, forward strand.
TGTTGGCCAAGTTAATTGCGTTAAGGCGGGCCGGCTACCAGGTTGAGATAATCAGCGAGGGAACTATTGTGGAAGGTTTTCTAGACGGCAGCCCTTCTCTGGGTGTTTTGCAAAAAGGAGACATCATAACCGCGGTGGACGGTGTTCCTGTAAGCATGGCCAGCGAGGCAATTACCCTGGTGCAAAACCGCCGTGTCGGAGATGCGGTGCGCCTGACGATAAAACGGGGTGAAACCACCAGGGAAGTGGAAATAACAACCAGGGAATACCCTGACAGCCCCGGCACACCCGCACTGGGTATCTATATCCGCACGGTGCACGGTGAGCCGGTGTTGCCGTTGGATATCGAAATGGATACAGGCAAAATTGGTGGTCCTTCAGCCGGTTTGATGTTTGTCCTGGAAATTTTGAACCAGCTTACACCTGGCGATATAACCGGCGGCCACCTTATTGCCGGTACCGGGACGATTGATACAAATGAGCGGGTTGGCCGTATTGGCGGCGTTTTCCAGAAGGTCATAGCCGCGGAAAGGGCCGGCGCTGAATTTTTTATTGTTCCGGAAGGAAACTATGAAGAAGCACGTAAAGCGGCAAGGGAGATAGAACTGGTTCCCGTATCAACGCTGCAGGATGTACTGGATTTCCTGGAAGGGTTAAGCACCGGTTCAGCCGCCCGGCCCGGACAGGGTATGGCCGCCTAGGCGGGTATTTTATATGTCATCTTTATTCCCCGCTGCTTCGGGGGAGCTTCAATTTGCCAACTCTTTCTACCATAGTGATTGCCGGCGCAGGATATAATAAATGAGAGCAGGGGACGTTATTAAGAATAAGCGGCGGCTGGAAGAGGTTGGCAAATTATTTTTATGGGTGTAATTCAATTGAAGAAGGCGAGGAGCGGTGGCTATGAAACAGAATATGGGTACAGTTGACCGTGCCCTGCGCATCGGCAGCGGCCTGGCTTTGATTGGCCTGTCTATGAATCGAAACAACGGTATTATGGGTTTGGTTTTACCGCTGGTCGGCGGAATGCTCCTGGTGGAAGGGCTGACCTCGTACTCATTAATGTATGATCGCATGGGCATCAATACGCACATCCAGGACTGAAAAAGGTATTTTGACAGGGCCGCAGGGCGGTGTTATACTATAGATCCCAACAACTAAAACGGGGCCCGAGTAAACAAGGCAGCCGCGAGAACATGTCCGCAAGGCGGTTTTCGAGGAAAGTCCGAGCTCCGCAGGGCAGGGTGCTGGGTAACGCCCAGTGGGGGCAACCCTAAGGCTAGTGCCACAGAAAATATACCGCCCGGCACTCAACTCTAACAAAAAACCGGTTCTTGTTGTTGCACAGCGTTGAAGAAAAAATAATGACGCGCAATCTGGAGTAAACAGATATTTTTGTTAGGGTTGAGTGCCGGGTAAGGGTGCAACGGTGCGGTAAGAGCGCACCAGGGGCCGGGAGACCGGTCTGCTAGGTAAACCCCACCCGGAGCAAGACCAAATAGGAAGAGGATGAAGTGGCCCGCTGACTCTTCGGGTTAGGTCGCTGGAGACGCCTGGCAACAGGCGTCCTAGATAGATGGCTGCTACCCGGCACTCAACTCTAAGAAAACATCGGTTATTGTTTTTGCACGGCCTTGGAGAAAAATAATGACGTGCGATCTGGAATAGACAGATATTTTTGTTAGAGTTGAGTGCCGGGGGACAGAACTCGGCTTATCAGTTTGCTCGGGACCTTTATTAAAAGAAAAAAGCAAGCAATTAATTGCTTGCTTTTTTTATAACTTTTTTTAAAACAGCTCCAGGTTTTTTAAAAAGGAATCGACCAGGTGCCGGCGCCCCCAGTTAAACTGCGAAAGGATAACTTTAAGCATGGGCTGTCCTCCGGGCAATATTTTAGCATAAGCGGCGGCTTTGCGGGCAGGAATAACGCCGCATTTTTAGAATTAACAGATAGCGAAGGATGTGGGGGCCAAACAATAGCAAAGAGGGTTTTACTAGAGATGGCTGGCGGAAACCTAAGAAAAGAGATTACCTTAAAGGAAGACGGCCGTTATTTAATTTATTTTGCCTGGGAGGGAGCGTCTCCTCAAAAGCCTCATCCACCTGACGGGCGGGTGAAGGATCAGGCCGGTCAAGTAAATCAACGGAGCACGGCTGAATAGGATCCAGCGTGCCCCGTTGACGGAAATACTACTGCAGGCGCTGCTCCCGGTCCGCTTTGCGCCCGTGAATTATATCGCCGGTTTCATCCAGGTGCATCATGCCCCGGGTGAGGGAATCGTCTTCGAGGACACTGTAGAGATGGTAGGCCAGGTCTTCCCGGTCCTTGACGATCTCCTCCAGCACTTCAACGGTGCCCCAATCTTTAAGCTGGTGGGCCCGATCGATTTGCTCGCGCATCTTTTGCTGAATGATCATTTCATGCTCCAGGTCGTTGCGCAGCATGTCACGCATGGTATAGCGGCCTTCTTCTTCACACTTGATATAGGAGATTTCATGCTGGGTAACCGGATGGGCGGTGGGAATGCCGCCGAGACGGGCCACCCGCTCGGCCACGGAATCGATATGTTCCATTGTTTTCTCAATATGCTCTTCGAGAAGATGATGCAAGGAGAGAAATGCCTCGGCTCCTTCCGTCAGCCAGTGGTGCTTGCCGTACTGGTGCAGGGCCACGTGCAGGGCGCAGTTATGTTCATCGAGTCTAAGCGCCATCTCCCGGCGCACCTCTTCGGGCAGGCTGATGCCCGATCCTTTGACCGTCTGGGGGGTTTGCCTTAAAATCATGTTGGGGTTCGGTTTCATAAAGGGCAGGTCCATTTTGGCGGGGTTTACATCCAAATGTTCCATGGAGAGGCCTCCTTTCACATTTTTTTTAGTTTGACCGATCTTATTTTAAATATGCCGCATCTTTGCCGGCGGCGGATAGGAGAGGATTAAAATGTCCGAGCTAAGGTGGGACCCGGTACGCGGAGAATGGGTTATAACCGCCACGCACCGCATGGACCGGGTGCTGCTTCCGCCCAAAGATTTCTGTCCGCTTTGCCCGACCCGGCCGGGGGGCTTTGAAACGGAGATCCCCCGCCCGGATTTTGAGATTGCTGTTTTCGAAAACCGTTTTCCCAGCCTGCAGGCAAACCCTCCCGTACCGGCGGTGTCCTCTACGCCGCTGCACCCGGTGGAACCGGCCCGGGGAGTCTGCGAGGTGGTGGTTTATACCGCCGCCCATGAGGGCAGCCTGGCCACCCTGCCTCCGGAGCGGGCCAAGCTGCTGGTCCGGGTCTGGAGGGATCGCTACCTCGATCTTGCTTCCCGCGATGAGATAGAGTACATCTTGATCTTTGAAAACAGGGGCGCCGCGGTAGGGGTAACCCTGCACCACCCCCACGGCCAGATTTACGCTTTCCCCTATATTCCCCCCGTGCCGCAGCGCGAAATCGACTCGTCCCGGAATTACCGCGCCAAAACAGGCCGCTGCCTCTTTTGCGACCTTATTCAGGAAGAAGTAAATGACGGCCGGCGCCTGGTCATGGAAAACGACAGTTTCATTGCCTTTGTTCCTTTTGCCGCCCGCTATCCGTTTGAGGTTCATCTGTATAGCAAGCGCCACTGCCCTGTGCTGGCGGAGCTGACGGAAGAAGAGATGGACCTGCTGGCCATAATGCTTAGAGAACTGGTCGCCTGCTTCGATCGCCTTTTCGACGAACCGTTCCCCTACATTATGGTCTTGCACCAGGCGCCGGTCCATAAAGAAAAGGAAACGGCGCACCTGCATTTCGAGTTTTATCCCCCGCTGCGGGACCGGGGCAAATTGAAGTACCTGGCCGGATGCGAGCAGGGAGCGGGCACTTTTATTAATGATTCTTTGCCTGAAGAGAAGGCGGCCCTTTTGCGGGCTGCTGCCGGGGCGGGAGGAAGGTGTAATTATGAGAAAAGTTAAGGCCACGGCGCCAGGCCGGGTCAACCTGATTGGTGAACATACCGATTATAACCAGGGCTGGGTTATGCCTGCGGCCATTGAGCGCAACGTGGTTATCCTGGGTAGCGCCGGCGAAGGGCGGCAGGTAACCGTAACCGCCAGGGAATATAAGCAAACCGTCGCTTTTTCCCTGGACCGGCTAGCGCCGCCCGAAGGGAAAGCGGCCTGGATCGACTATATTAAAGGGGTTTGCTGGGCCCTGGCACAAGCCGGTTATGAGCTAACCGGGGCGAACCTGGTTGTTCAAAGCACCATCCCCATCGGGGCCGGCTTAAGCTCCTCAGCCGCCCTGGAGCTGGCTGCTGCTGCAGCTCTGGTTACTTTGGCCGGAGTGGAGATACCCCTACCGGTACTGGCCCGGATCTGTCAAAAAGCGGAAAATGAATTTGTGGGGGTGAAATGCGGTATCATGGACCAGTATGCCGTGGCCCTGGGACGTGCCGGACAGGCGCTGCTGCTGGACTGCCGCAGCCTGGATTATCGCTATATCCCCCTGAAACTGGGGGATTATTGCCTGCTTATTGTTGACAGCCGGGTAGAGCGCCGTTTAAGCGCGTCGGCCTACAACCGCCGCCGCGAAGAATGCGAGGCGGCAGTGAAGAAGTTGAACCATATTTTAGGGCGCCCCCTTCAGTCTTTGCGGGATGCAACCCTGGAAGAGGTGAAAGAGGCCCGGCCTTATTTACCGCCCCGCTTGTACCGCCGCAGCCGCTATGTCATCGAGGAAAATATGCGCGTACTGGAGTCGGCCGCAGCGCTGGAAAAGGGAGATCTGGCGACTTTCGGCTATTATATGGGGCGCTCCCACGCAGGTCTGCGCGACCTCTACGAGGTTAGCTGCCCTGAGCTTGATTTGATCGTAGAGACAGCTTCCGGCACGCCGGGAGTGCTGGGGGCGAGGATGACCGGCGCCGGCTTTGGCGGCTGCGCCGTGGTGCTGCTCGAGAAAGATATGGTCGAGGAAGTTACCGTTGAAATTAAAGAAGCCTTTGCCCGCAACGGCTGGCTGGAGCCCTACTTCTACCGCACCGCCGCCGCAGAAGGGCTTAAAGTGGATATTTGATGCTGAGGGGGGAGGGGAAACGTCTCGCCAGCCAGCCAACGCCGGAATCCGGCAGTTCCCTCTCCCCTGGTGGGAGAGGGCCAGGGAGAGGGGGCTAAATGGCCATAAGCCGGTGTAGTAACTTTAAATTTTAAAGATATCCTCAACAGGCCTTTTAAAAAAATTGGAGATTTTAAAGGCCAGCCGTAAAGTCGGATCGTATTTGTTGTTTTCAATGGCGATAATAGTTTGCCTGGTCACGCCCAGGGCCCGGGCCAGCTCTTCCTGGGTCAGGTTATACTCCCGCCGCAGCTCTTTCAACTTATTTTCCATCAGCCGCCGAACTTCTTTTGATAATAACCACACGAAAACCAGTAAACAGCCTGAGAGGAGAAAAACGCTACAGACTGGACTCCCAAACGCCCGGTACTGACAAGCCCCACTATGGTCCACACAAACAGGAATACTGTTATATAAAGAGCGGTAATCCGCGAACTGTAAGCGCCAATTAAAATTGACCGTTCATCGCCCTTTTCAAAGCCCAATTTTTGAAAAAACGAGCCCACCTTTCGTAAAAGCGACATCAAATCACCTCCATAAATGTAAAACACCCTTTACATTATACAGACTTGCTTGAAAAATGTAAAGAGCGTTTAACATTATTTGATGCGCTTCTCCTGGCGCCCCCGAAATGTATAGCCAGCCAACCAGTGCCGAAACCTGCTAGTTCCCTCTCCTCTACTCTACCTGTATGGCTCCAAGTTGTGATAGAATAGCAGGGAAAGAGTATAGATAGTCGAGGAGTATTTACTGGTGGCAGATTGGATTAAATTTCTGGGTACTGCCGGAGCCCGTTTTGTGGTCTCCCGGCAGCTCCGCTCCTCCGCGGGCACGTGGTGCCGCCTGCAGGGCTTGAACATCCTCATTGATCCCGGCCCCGGAACCTTAACCCGCTGTTTTGCCAGCCGGCCGAAACTGGATCCGGCCGAACTGGACGCGGTTATACTGACCCACCGCCACCTCGATCATTCCACCGATGTGAACGTGATTATTGAAGCGATGACCCAGGGTACATTTCACCAGCGGGGGGCACTCTTTGCCCCGGCTGATGCCGTCATGCAGGACGAACCGGTGGTATTTCGCCATACCCGCGCCTCGGTGGAGCGGCTGGAACTGCTTGAAGCCGGAAAGGAGTATGACCTCGGTCCGCTAAGCTTTGCCACACCCCTGCGCCACCGCCATCCCGTGGAAACTTACGGATTGCGGTTCAACCTGCCCGGGGGCTGCGTATCTTTTATTATTGACACGGCCTATTTCCCCGGCCTGGCGGACCCGTACCACGGCAGCGACGTTCTGGTGATCAATACTGTTTTTTATGATGCTCCTCCGGCCAGGCACATCCAGCACCTGGACATGGAGGGCGCCCGTGCACTGATTACAGCCATTAAACCGCGCCTGGCGGTACTGACCCATTTTGGTTTAACCATGCTGCATCATAAACCGTACCTGGCGGTGCAGGATCTCGCCGAGGAAACAGGGATCAGGGTTATTGCGGCCAGGGACGGGATGACCCTGGACCTGGATCAGGTTTTGGGCATTGATTAAGGGAAGCCTGGCAGCGATCTCCTCAACTCACCCTTTTATTCAGGGGAGCTTTTGGTTATGATTACATGTTGGGGAGTGCGCCTAGAGATTTAAGTAGAAAAGAGGGATTCAAGGCATGCAAAAACTGTCCGCTGAAGAGCAAATGGCGCTGATCAAAGAAAACACCGCCGAAATTATCAGCGAAGCGGAGCTTATGGACAAGCTCAAGCGAAGCGTGGCTGAAAACAAGCCGCTGCGTTGCAAGCTGGGCATTGACCCGTCCGCCCCGGATTTGCACCTGGGACATGCAGTTGTCCTGCATAAGCTGAAACAGTTTCAGGACCTGGGGCACCTGGTAGTTCTCATTATCGGCGACTTTACCGGTCGCATCGGCGATCCCACCGGGCGCTCCGAGACCCGCAAGCAGCTTAGCGAAGAAGAGGTTCAGGCCAACGCCCGCACCTACCAGGAGCAAATTTTTCATATTTTGGACCGGGACAAAACAGAGCTGGTTTTTAACAGCCAGTGGCTGGCTCCGCTTACTTTTAGCGATATCATTAAACTGGCCTCAACCTATACCGTGGCCAGGATGATGGAGCGGGAGGACTTTGCGCGCCGCTACCGCGAAAATTTGCCCATCAGTATCCACGAATTCTTTTACCCGCTCATGCAGGGTTACGACTCGGTGGCCATTCGCGCCGATATTGAGTTCGGGGCCACAGAGCAAAAATTCAACCTGCTGATGGGGCGGCATTTGCAGCGGGAATACGGGCAGGAGCCGCAGGTGGCCCTGACCATGCCCATCCTGGTAGGGCTGGACGGGGAGCAGAAGATGAGCAAGAGCCTGGGCAACTACATCGGCATCACCGAACCGCCCGGAGAGATTTACGGCAAAGTCATGTCCATTGCCGACGAGATCATGGGCGAATACTTCCGCCTGGCTACGCGTCTTCCCGCGCAAGAAGTCGAGACAATCCTGCGGGATTTGCAGAGCGGGCGGCTCCATCCCCGCGACGCCAAGATGCGCCTGGCCCGGGAAATCGTTACTATCTATCACGGCGCGGCAGCAGCCCGGGAAGCCGAAGAGCAGTTCCGGCAGGTTTTTCAAAGGGGGGAAATACCCGAAGACATCCCTGCTTTTACTTTTAAAGCTCCTTCCGGAATCGTCTACCTCCTGGCCACTACCGGCCTGGCTTCCAGCAACAGTGACGCCCGCCGTTTAATCCAGCAGGGCGGGGTCAGGGTTAACGGTGAAAAAATCGAATCCGCTGAACTTAAATTTAAACACCCCGCAGAACTGGTACTCCAGGTGGGCAAAAGGAAATATGCCCGCATTACCCTCGTATAAAAGGCACACTTGATTCTTTTAATTTCAAGGAAAAAGGGCGGCCCGGTAGTTGTGGGGCCGCCTTTTTGTTGCTTGTTGTTTTGACCCGGCAACCGGCCGGTTGTTAATTGAGACCCTGTGCGGGCTTGCCCCTCTCCCATGGAAAGGGAGGGCCAGGATAGGGACTAGTGGCCATTAATCCAAGCTTAGATCGGATACTATACATTAACGTTGCCCTGTAGATCAAATGCATCCAGAGCCATCCCCAGCGGTTCGGCATTGTTGTTAAAACCTACCGGAAATTCCGGATCAACTGTATCCGTTGCCGGATTCCCATAGCCATTCGGAAAGTCAAAGGTGTTGAGATGCACTTGAATCTGGTCATTGCCGGGAATAAAATTTCCATCACCGGATCTTGTAAAGTATACGGCTAAACGAGTTCCATGCGGATTGACAATGGTGTTGTTTTGGATCAATATTTGATCCATCAATGAATAATCTACCCGGGAAAAAAAGATAACAGAATTTCCGGACCGATCTTCGTGATCAATTTCGTTATTTTCGACAACCAGGCTTGTGTTCCCATCAAGGTGAGGGAAAAAGTTAACGAATTGGGTAAACCTGGTCATCTTGTTTCCGCTAACATTAATGGTGCCAGATGACCGCCACGCTACGATGTTTGGCTCAAATACTACAGCTCCTAAACTGGTATCGCTTCCCTGGAACGTATTGTTTAGAATACTGGTCGTTCCACGTATCAATTGAAGTCTCAGGCTTTGCGTACTGGTTACCGGATGATGAATAAATTCATTATTCTCAATGGTGATATTTTCGCACCATATATAACCGCTGCGGGTTGTACCTTCAATAATACAGGAACGAACAGTAATGTTGTTATAAAGCGTAATCGGGGCGGTTGTTCGCAGGGGGACTCTAAAAATGGCATTCTGTCCTGTTACGTTCCGGTTTGCGATCAAATGCAAGCTGTCAATGGTAACATTATCCGCTTCAATCACCAGTCCATCAACATCGGTATCAGGACTGAAGATGATTTGCGGCCGGGGACTGGATGGATGGCCCAGTAAAGTCATTGCCCTGTTAACAACAAGTTGTGTTTCAATTTCGTATATGCCGCCTAAAATATGAACGGTCCCCCCTTCCGCCACAGCGTTTATTCCTTCTTCTATCGTTCCGAATGGATGTTCCAAAGAACCGTTTCCGTTTTCTGCACCGGCCTTAACAAAAATATTAAAAGGATCGGAAGTTATCCGGGCTACGGCATTGAGGGATCTATTTGTTACTTCCAGCGTTACCATGTTTTCGACAATGGTGGCTGAGATTTCTATCCGATAGCGGTGAGTCCCGGGTGGAGGGGAATCGATCCAGCAAAGATTAGGATAAAAGGTTGCGCTTTTTGCGCTATTTGAATTAAGTTCTTCTTGTAGAATTAAAGGCGCACTGGTAAGGGTGACAGGCATCCCCGGGGACCCGTGGGTCCCGGAGGCCCTGGAGGTCCAGAAGGTCCTGGGGGCCCTTGAGGCCCTGGAAGTCCAGGAGGCCCAGGTATACCATTATACCTTCCCATCTATCCTTACTCCTTAATATATGATCATCAATATTTTTCTTATGTAGTATATTAATCACTAATTATATTTGTTAATTGCAGGTGTAACACAGTATCTAATATCATCCTCCGGCCAGACATGCTTCCAGGGCAACAGACATGTTCACCCGCCGTTCATAATATTAATATATTAAGTTAGACGGGAGGATCCGGCCATGCAGCGCAGGCGCAATATCCGCAGGATTCGAACCGGAAGTTTTGTCTCTTATCTTGTTCTGGTAGCGCTTTTTTTTATCCTGGTGCAGGGCTTTATGGTGATAGAGCGAAATTTTCGGCCGGCGATTCTGGCCGCTGCTAAAATGAGAGCAGACGGGTTGGCTACGGATGCCATTAGCTATGCTATCCTGGACAAAGTGGCCAGCAAGATCCGCTATCAAGATTTGATTATGATCGAGAAAGATGATCAGGGCCGTATTGCCATGGCCCAGATTAATCCTGTTGAAGTGAACCGGGTTATGGCTGAGACGACCCTTGCCGTCCGGGACGCGCTGTATAAACTGGAATCGGAGCCTTTTGAAATCCCTTTGGGCGAAGCCACGGACAGCTATATCCTGGCCGCCTACGGGCCAAAAATTCCGGTCAAAATGACTCCAGTAGGCCGGGTTAAAACCACTGTTGTTGATTCTTTTGACCAGGCGGGAATTAACCAGACCCGGCATAAAATTTATCTCGAAGTGTATGTGGAAGTACAAATTGTAATTCCGTTTGTTAAAGATTCGGTTGAAGTAATTGCCACTGTGCCCGTAGCTGATGCCGTCTATATCGGCGAGGTGCCTGATGCTGTATTCAACCTGCAGTTCCCGCCCGGTGGTTTTGTCGATTAGTAATTAAAAGCATTATGAATCATGTTGCGGTTATACTATAAGAAAAAATAAAATCGCTTATACTGGAGCAAAAGCAGGGAAAAAATTAGATACTACTCTAAAGGTCGTTTTTACACGTTATTCTCGATTTATTTTTGGCGTTGTTAAGGGGTTGACATGGTTTGATCCCTGTGCTAAGATAATCCTTGCTCTGCTGAGGGAAACAAAACCCCGGTAGTGGAGCAAAGGTGTTCTTTGAAAACTGAACAGGGTAAGGTAAAGTGAGCGGTCTTCTTGAGTGACTTTGGAAGATCTTGCGAGGAGCGAAAGGTTTTAACTTGAAAGTTTAACAAGGTGTAAACTGGAGAGTTTGATCCTGGCTCAGGACGAACGCTGGCGGCGTGCCTAACACATGCAAGTCGAGCGGACTAGAGGTCAGAAGTCAGAGGTTGGAGTGCCGGAGGAGTGGAAGGAAAT
>JAKPEE010000027.1 GCA_029552125.1 Bacillota bacterium
CTGTATAATCTTATCTGACATGGTACGTAACCTCCTTTGGTTGGTATTTTGTGTGCTAACTTAATTCTACCAAACGGTTACGTCCATGTCATTTTTATTGGACTTCTATGAATTTGCGAAAAATATTATACTTTATCGGATCAGTTCCTGGCGAACCTGATCAACATGATCGACAGCATGATCGAAAACTACTCCGAGGCGGATATCCATAACATGATGAGTTATAACCCTGACCTGGCCATCAGCCCTTTAAGCAGGGAAACCCTGCAGATGGATAACCAGGTTTTCCTGGGCGCCAAGGCCTATTACCTTAAGAAGCTGGTTTCTTACGGGCTGCCGGTACCCACCGGCTTTGTTTTGACGACCGAGGTATACAGGCACAAAGAGACCATTTATAAGCACCCTTATATGCGCCTGGAGCTGGAAAATTTGATCTTAAAGCATATCAAAGAGATGGAGCGCTCTGAAAAACTGGAATTTGGCAGTACCACCAGGCCGATGCTCCTGTCGGTTCGCTCGGGAACGGCCATCTCCATGCCCGGGGCCATGAGTACTTTTCTTAACGTCGGGATGAATGACGCCGTCGCCGAAGCGCTGGGTAAAAACCCTGAGACTGCCTGGATGGGTTGGGATTCATACCGGCGTTTTATTCAAAGCTGGGGCATGTCTCACGGGGTTGATCGTGACCTGTTCGACGAAGTTATGGCCCGCTACAAGCAAAAGTACGGTGTGGATCGTAAATCTGATTTTACAGCGGAACAGATGAAAGAGCTGGCGCAGGAATATAAAAAAATTCTTAACGAAAACGGTGTTTTTATTGATGACAACCCGCTGGTCCAGCTTAAGCAGGCCATTAACAATGTCTTTGATTCGTGGTCTTCAAAAAGAGCCATCGCTTACCGTAAACACCTGCAGGTTGCCGACGAATGGGGCACGGCAGTGGTTGTGCAAAAAATGGTTATGGGTAACCGGTCCAAAAGATCCGGCTCTGGAGTTGTCTTTACTCGAAACCCGAAGTTAAAAAAACCGGGTATCAATTTATACGGTGACTTTACTTTATGCAGCCAGGGGGAGGATATCGTGGCCGGCCTGGTTTATACCATGCCCATATCGGAAAGCCAGCGCCAGGATGATTATCACGATTGCGAGATTTCCCTTGAGTCCGCTTTTCCACAGATTTACAGGCGTCTTTATGAGATCGCCATAGAATTGATTGAGCAGCACGGTTTTAATCACCAGGAAATTGAGTTTACTTTTGAGTCAGAGGATCCCAAGGATCTTTATCTGCTGCAAATTAAAGAACAGAATATCGTTCACAAGGAAATGGCAATTTTCAGTACCCCTGTAGAAGAGATGGTTCTCATTGGCAAAGGGATCGGCGCCGGAGGCGGTTGTCTCAGCGGTATCGTCAGTTTCGATATGGATGATTTGCTGCATAACAAAGAGAAATATCCCACTGAACATCATATCCTGATCCGCCCCGATACGGTGCCGGACGATATACAGATGATTTTTATGTGTGATGGGCTGGTGACCAGCCGCGGTGGTGTTACTTCTCATGCAGCGGTTACAGCTGAAAAGTTGGGCAAGGTCTGTGTGGTTAATTGCAAAGAGCTGGTGGTGCACGATCGAAAAAAACAATGCAAGATTAACGAATTTATTGTGAAAACAGGTGATGCCATTTCGATCGATGGACTGGTGGGAAGCATCTATCTGGGCAAGTACCCGGTAAGCACAAACAGCTTCAATTTTGCTCCTGAGAAACTGCAGTCCATAGCGAGGAGGATTTGAAGTGGAAGGTTATCTGAAAAACAAAAGAGTATTGGGTATTAACGGTTTGGGCCGGATCGGCAAACTTACTTTGTGGAACCACCTGCATGTGGGTCATTTTGATTGCTTTGTAATCAATACAGGTCGAAAAGTGGGTAAGAAGCTTGAAGATATCATTGATTACTTGATCAAAGACTCTACCTACGGTTCCTTAAATACATTTCTATACGGCTTTACAGGAAGAAGCTGCAACATAGAAATAACGGACAGAGAAGAAGGGGTATTTAAAATTAACGGGGTCCCGATTAAAGTAACTACAGATTCACGTAATCCCCGAGACGCAAACTGGGCCAGGGAAGGGGTGCGGCTTGTTGTAGATTGCACCGGCGTGTTTACTGATCCAACCTTGCCCGCAGATCATGCCAGGGGCAGCGTGCGCGGGCATATTGAAGCCGGGGCGGAAAAAGTAATAGTTAGCGCTCCTTTTAAGATCGGCGACAAGGCCCAAAAAATGCCTCCAGACTGCGGCACCTTTGTTTATGGCATTAATCATGCAGATTTTAATCCGGCGGTGCATCACATCATTTCCGCAGCAAGCTGTACTACTACAGGTTTATCCCATATGATTAAACCGTTGCTGGAAAACGAGGAAACCGCGGAAATAATTACTGCCTCCATGTCTACCGTTCATGCCGCTACCAACACCCAACCTATTCTTGATGCTGTCCCGAAAACCGGTGCTTCCGATTTGAGAAAAACTCGTTCAGTGTTTAATAATATAATCCTGACAACCACGGGAGCCGCATTCGCGCTGGAGGAAATCATGCCGGAGATTAAGCGTATCGGCCTCATGGCCGATGCGGTTCGTATCCCGACCAGCACGGCCTCACTAATTATACTTAACGTTACGTTTAATACGCACTTGAGTGAGACCGGGGAGCCCATGTTAAGCGCCAGCCTGATCAATAGCATCTATCAAAAAGCCGCTGCGGGACCGCAAAAAGGGATGCTTGTTTTCAGCGATAAACAAAATGTCTCTTCGGATATGATCGGCTATCGTGCGGCGATCGTTATTGAGGGCAGCCAGACCCATACAAGAACGGGCTTTATCCCGGTTTACGCCAAGACCCTGCGCGATTGCGGCATTGAAACTCCTGATAATGTGAATATTCCGGTTACCCATGCTAAAATTTTCGGCTGGTATGATAATGAGCTGGGCAGCTATGTAAACTTTTTAGGCAAACTGACCATATATATTGATAAAAACATGCCCTGACCTTATATTGCCTGGTTTAACCCTGGCGTGTTTAGCAATAGGTATAAAACTGATGATTCACTGTAGCTAATGTGACACGGGAGCCGGTTTGGCTCCCGTGTAATATTTAAAAACCCCTGTTTTTCTAAATACAATCTTTGCTTGAAAAGGATTGTGCTTATCAATATATCTTTCTTATTTATCTCACCAACAAACGGGAATTTTCGTACTCAAAACCCTGGTATTTCTACACCGTAAATTTTCATAGCATCGTGCAGACCGTCTAACAACTCATCACGGGTAAAACCCTGCATTGCGAGTTCATCGTCGGAGAAAGTATTGGCCCGACGATAGAACTCTACGGCCAATGCAAGCCCTCTCTCGTCTTCCGGATTAAGAAGTTCAAAGAGCCTATTTTCTGCCGTACCCAGTTTGTGCCGGGCCAGCAACTCCCAAAGCTCTCTATGCGGCGGCTCACCTTGCCTTTCCCCTTCTTCCTCCATCAAATCATACTGCACCTCACCCTTATCAAAGACAATGCGTGCGATGAGGACGGTTAAAATGTCAATCTGGCGCATAAGCCAGTCTTGCTTTATAAACATAGCGGTGATACTCTTTTTTAGCGTTCAAGTTTTTTCATTCAAGAGGAGTATCTTCTTCAATAATACTCCGTATAGAAAAAAGGTAGTAGACGTTCTATCAAAAATCTACTACCTTATCTGGTCGGAGCGGCGAGATTTGAACTCGCGACCTCTTGGTCCCGAACCAAGCGCGCTACCAAGCTGCGCTACGCCCCGTTTCTGTAGATAGATTATAACATAAGGCTACTTGCTAAACAATAGTCCCTGTGCCGCACCCTCTCAGTAATAGTATGAACAGGGGCCAACTTTTGCATAATAACTTCTAAGTCCGGTTAAAACAAGGAGCCATTTTATTATATGGAAGGGAAAATTGTTTTTCTGCAGTCCCGTGCCGGCCTCCCCAATACAGGGGGCAGTAAAGCCTGGAATAGTATAATTGACTATGTGCAGCCCCTGTATGCGGAATCTCTGCTTTGTTTGAAAAGGGCGGCAGCAAAAACATCTCCACTTATTCGCCAGGCTGTAACTGAAATGCTTAATCAAGGGGAGCGAATTTGCCCGGCTCTTTTCCTGGCTATTGTAAAGCAACATCATGAAGATAACACCAGGATGGTCCGCTATGCCGCGTCCCTGGAGGCCCTGGACCTGGCTTTGCGGATACACCGTTCGCTCAACCGTAACCCCTCCACTAATACTGGCGCAGATACTACAGCGATCCTGGCCGGAGACTTTTTTTTCAGCCAGTCTTTAACCCTGGCCGGTGATGCTCCCATTTTTATCAAGGGTATGGCTGAAATAATTTACCGGGCAGTATCCAGCGAAATTGATGGCCTATCTGTAAACAGCGATATTAGCGTATGGCGGAAAAATTATCTCCGTAAACTTAGCGACGGTTTTGCTTCCATACTGGCCCTATCCGCCACTTTGGCTGGCTGGTGTTGCCAAATGGAACCCTGGCAAAATGAGGCGCTCGCTTACTATGGGCATTATGTAGGGATGGGGCTGCAGTTGAAACAGGAGCTGATGAGCTTTCAACAGGAGAAAGACATGGCTTTAAAAATCTATAATTTAAGCCTGCCCTTAATTTATGTCCTGGAGCATAGCCAAAATCAGAAAGATTTGTTAGCCCAGCTAATGAAAGGCAGCCTGCGATTACAAGATGAAAATTTAATCCAGGAGTATCAACAAATAAAACCGGAGCTGTATATTAAGCAAATCGCGGGCAATTGTCTCTCCAGGGCCAGAGAAAGACTCGCCTTGCTTCGCGGTAGCCTTACCCGTAATGCCGAAGCCATATTAAATTGCTTCACCATCGTTCCTGAACTTGTGTAATTTATTCAATGCTTGGGTAAAAATTAACTTTGCACACATAGGCGTAAAAGATCTGGCCAGCGGTGTAAAATAACCGGTGGCCTAACCTTTTCCATGGTGTGCCGGTGCTTGCAGGAAAAAGGATATTTTAAAAAAAATACGAAATCTAATTTAGACCTAAAGCAATACAAGAGGTGGGGTTTTGGATTACAAGTTTTATCTTGATTCATTATTAAAATACCTGGCCGAAGGCATCTTGATCGTAGACAAAGACGCCAACGTTGTTTTCTATAATGAGCCGGTTACCGATCTGGCCGGAATCAGCATGGATGAGGCTTTTGGAAAGAATATTCTTGATTTGTTTACTGATCTTACCCCGGAGACCAGTACTTTTTACCGGGTCTTGAAATCCCAAAAGGCGATGATCGATCACATCCAAACTTATACCAACCGTAAAGGGAGAACGGTTAATATTCTTACCTCCACCATACCTTTGATCCGGGATGGAGAACTGGTTGGCGCCCTGGAAGTTTACAGGGATTTAACCCAGGTAAAAGAGCTATCAGAAAGAATTTTTGAGTTGCAGGGCAGTATCTACAACAAAACAGGCCAGGGTAAACCCGCAAAGGGCAACGGAACCCGCTATACCTTTGATGATATTATTGCTGAAAGCGAAGTAATGAAAAGCACAATTGCCAGGGCGCGTAAAATTGCGGCCAGCGGGTCTCCCCTGCTGGTTTACGGTGAAACGGGAACAGGAAAAGAAATATTCATCCAGGCCATTCACAATGCCGATCCAGTGCGGCGCAAAAATATTTTTATTGCCCAGAATTGTGCCGCACTGCCCAAGGGGCTACTGGAAAGTATTCTGTTTGGAACGACGGAGGGGAGCTTCACCGGGGCCAGGGAAAGACAGGGTTTATTCGAACTGGCTGACGGAGGGACCCTTTTACTTGATGAAATTAACTCCATGGACATTGAATTGCAGGGAAAACTTTTACGCATCCTGGAGGATGGCGTGGTAAGAAGGATCGGCGGCACCAGGACAACGACGGTTGATGTGCGGACCATTGCCTCCACGAATGAGGATCCGGCCAGGGCCGTGGATCAGGGAAAACTGCGTGAAGATTTGTACTACCGCCTTAATGTTGTGACCCTGGTATTGCCTCCTTTAAGAGAGCATCCAGAAGACATTCCGCCCCTGGTTAATCATTTTATAGCCAAGTACAACCGGCGTATGCGTAAAAACGTCAAAGGAGTATCCGGGGAAGTCATGAATTTATTTATGAAATATCCCTGGTACGGTAATGTCCGCGAGCTTATGTACACTATTGAAAGTATCATGAACGAGATTGAGGTTGATGAAATTCAATTGAATCATCTGCCACCGTCAATATTGGCGGCGGAGGCCAAAGCAGACCCGGATAAGCATTCCACCCGCGGTACGGAAAACCTCCCCTCCATGCGCCAGGCCCTTCACGAGCTGGAGTGTGATTTAATCAAGCGCGCTATCCGGGCGGCAAACGGGAATCGCGCCCGCGCCGCCCGCCTGCTGGATATACCAAAACAGACTCTCCATAACAAGATCAAAAAATATAAGATCACCTGGGACACCGTAAC
Organism: Bacillota bacterium; assembly: GCA_029552125.1. Classification (GTDB taxonomy): domain Bacteria; phylum Bacillota; class Dethiobacteria; order DTU022; family DTU022; genus JAKPEE01. The sequence continues at coordinate 6,538 of JAKPEE010000027.1, forward strand.
CGGAAAAGAAGTACCAAATTAAAGACAAAGTACCATTTTTAGGACTGCAATGTATCGTTGGCGGGACGATTCTGACTTTTATTTCTCTTTGTCCTAATTATATCTTGCTTTGTGTTCATGGTACGGCATTTGCTTATATATACATTACTAGTCACGTAACGGGAGACCGCCAATGGTAACCGGAACAATTTTCAATATACAGCGCTATTCTTTGCATGACGGGCCCGGTATCAGGACAACGGTGTTTTTAAAGGGGTGTCCTTTGCAATGCTGGTGGTGTCATAACCCCGAGGGAATCAGTTTATCGCGTGAACTGATCTGGCATCGCCATAAATGCCTTGGATGCGGGGCCTGTGTACGGGCCTGTCCGCGAAAAGCGCTCTGTTTTACGCAGGCAAATTTGTCTTATGATCAGGAAAAGTGCGATTTTTGTATGCGCTGTGTGGAAGAATGCCCCGCCGAGGCGGTCGAGGTGGCCGGCCAGATCATGACCCCCCTGGAAGTAATGGCGGAAGTGGAAAAGGACAGGATTTTTTTTAAACAATCGGGGGGCGGGGTTACCATTTCCGGCGGCGAACCTCTGGCGCAGCCTCAGTTTTTGCTGGCCCTGCTCAAATTGTTCAGAAGCGAAGGAATCCATACGGCCGTCGATACTTCCGGCTACGGCCGGTGGCACGATCTGGAGCAGGTTTCCCGTCTAACGGATTTATTCTTATATGACCTGAAATTGATGGATGACAGTTTGAGCCGGAAATATACCGGCAAATCCAATGATTTAATCCTGGAAAACTTGCGCAAGCTGGCCCGCAATCACAACAATATTCAGATCAGGGTTCCTCTCATTCCCGGCGTGAATGATGATGCTGAAAATCTTAGGGCCATCGGTCAATTTATGCGCAGCCTTGGCATCAGTAAAATGAGTATCCACCCCTATCATCACTTTGGCTCGGCCAAGTATGAGAAACTTGGCCGGCACTATAAGTTGCCGCACCTCAAGCCGCCTGCTGCGGAAGATGTAGCCAGGGCCAGGGGATACCTGGAGCGGCAAGGGATAATGATTATAAATTAATAATAAAGTGAGGTGGATCGAAATGCCTGAACCAGCCCGGGGTTTAAATTCCCGCGTTCAAAAGTTGAGATTACAAAGCCTGAACACGGCTCCGGAAATTTCCATGGAGCGGGCGATCCTGGTTACCGAGGCTTACCGCAAGTACGAGGGAGCCGTATCCGTACCGGTTTTGCGGGCTTTGACCTTTAAACATGTCTTGGAAAACAAGGCCATTTGTATTAATGATGGTGAACTGATTGTCGGCGAGCGGGGGCCGGCCCCCCAGGCCACGCCGACCTATCCGGAGTTGTGCTGTCACAGCCTCGCCGATCTGCAGGTAATCAACGACCGGCCGAAAATTTCTTTTGCGGTCAGCGCCCAGGCCAGGCAGGTGCAGCAGGAAGTAATTATACCGTACTGGCAGGGCAAATCGATGCGGGACCGGATTTTCAGTTCCATGAGCCAGGAGTGGCTCGACTGCTACAACGCCGGAATCTTTACCGAATTTATGGAGCAGCGCGCTCCGGGCCATACCGTGGCCGGAGATAAGATTTATAAACAGGGCATGCTTGAAATACAGGAACAGATCCGGGCAGTGATGGGCCGGCTCGATTTTAAAAACGATCCCTCCGCTCCGGCGAAAAAAGAACAGCTTCAGGCCATGCTTATTTGCGCCGAAGCCATTATTCACTATGCACGGCGTCATGCCGATAAAGCCAGGGAAATGGCCGCAGCGGAAAGCTCGCGGCAGCGGAAGGAAGAGCTGGAGCAGATTGCCCGCGTTTGCGAACGGGTTCCGGCTTATGCGCCGCGGAATTTTTGGGAAGCGCTGCAATATTACTGGTTTGTGCACCTGGGGGTAATTATTGAATTAAATACCTGGGATTCTTTCTGCCCGGGGCGCCTCGATCAGCACCTTTACCCCTTTTACCGGGAAGGAATTGAGAACGGCAGCCTGACCAAAGAGCTGGCCCGGGAGATGCTCCAGTGCTTCTGGATCAAATTCAACAACCAGCCCGCCCCTCCCAAGGTGGGTATAACCCTTCAGGAAAGCGCCACTTATACAGATTTCTGCAACATCAATGTCGGTGGACTTACCGCGGAAGGCAGCGACGGTGTTAACGAGGTTTCATACCTGCTGCTCGATGTAATTGATGAAATGAGGCTGCTTCAGCCGAGCACCAATATCCAGGTCAGCCGGGTCACCCCGGACAGCTTTATCCGCCGTGCCGGGGAAATTATTCGCAAAGGGTGGGGCCAGCCGTCGGTATTCAACGCCGATGCGGTCGTGCAGGAGCTTTTAAACCAGGGGAAAAGCCTGGTTGATGCCCGCTGCGGCGGCACCAGCGGCTGCGTGGAAACAGGAGCCTTTGGCAAGGAAAGTTATGTCTTGACCGGTTATTTTAACCTGCCCAAAATTTTGGAGATAACTTTGCACCGGGGCGTTGATCCCCGGACCGGCAAGCAACTGGGGCCGGTTACCGATGATCCGCGGCAGTGCCAAAATTTTGATCAATTGATGAAAGCCTTTGAGCGCCAATTGAACCATTTTATCGATATAAAAATTGCCGGCAACGATATCATTGAGAAACTCTATGCCGAAACCATGCCGGCTCCGTTTTTATCCCTGATCATTGATGATTGCATCGAGCGGGGGCAGGACTACAATGCCGGCGGGGCCCGTTACAATACCAATTATATCCAGGGTGTGGGTATCGGCAGCATTACCGACAGCCTGGCGGCCATTAAATACCATCTCTATGAGCAGCGGCGTTTTACCTGGGATCAGCTTCTGGAGGCGCTCCGGGATAATTTTGACGGCGCCGAAGAGATGCGCCAGTTTCTGATCAATAAAACCCCCCGTTACGGAAACGATGACGATTTTGCGGATGAGTTGATGCAGGAAGTTTTCGGCCTGTTTTACAAGGCGGTGAACGGCCGTAAAACGGTGCGTGGCGGTGTCTACCGTATCAATATGTTGCCGACAACCTGTCATGTTTACTTCGGTTCGGTAATCGGCGCCATGCCGGACGGCCGCAAAGCGGGGCTGCCTCTTTCCGAGGGCATCTCGCCTGTCCAGGGAGCTGACCGGAAAGGCCCGACCGCAGTCATTAAATCGGCTGCTAAAATGAAGCACCTCTTAACCGGCGGCACTCTCTTAAATCTAAAATTTACACCGAAACTGCTCGAAGGTGAAAAAGGCTTGAATAGTTTGGTTGCCTTAATCCGGGCTTATTTTGAGCTTGACGGGCACCACGTTCAGTTTAATGTAGTCAACAAAGAAACCTTAATTGACGCGCAAAAACACCCGGAACGGTACCGCGATCTGATTGTGCGAGTGGCCGGATACAGCGATTATTTCAACAACCTCAATGAGCAGCTCCAAAATGAAATTATTGCCCGGACGGAACATGCGGTATTTTGATAATAGATTAGCACCGGGTATGGCCTTCAGTATTGAGCCAGGGATATATTTACCGGGCCAATATGGAGTCCGCATCGAAGATATAGTCGTAGTGACCGCTGAGGGAGCCATTCGTGTAAACAATTTTACCCGTGATGTACAAGAGTTGCAGGTATTTAGGCATATGTTTTTCCCGGCAAAAGGAATTAATAGAGGTTTGAAGAATATTGTTAAATAAAAATTACCTGTTTTCCGGGCAACCCGAATTGACTGGCAGGCTGAAAGCTGATTTTTTTATGTTCATCGATTAAGGGAAAAATTGCTGCCGTTAAGCTCTTATGAACTCTGTTACTAAGCGGAGGAAGGAGCAGATTAGCCTGGAGGTTTCAGGCAACAACCTGTTCGGGGATGCGCAAATTGGTGAGTTTTTCAGGGCTTTTGTCTCTTACGGGGTCATTGCCGTGGCCTTAGTGCTCCACGCCTGGCGTAAAGCCGTTGAAGCCAGGATCAAGAGGCTGGAAGACAAAGTGCTTGAATGATTTCTAATTCTGACAATACTGGTAATACTGATAATAGACGTGCAATTATTAAAACAGGAGTGATGAAGATGCCTTCGCCTATTGCCCCCGAACAGATTTTAAGTGATCTGATCCGGATTAACACGACCAACCCCCCGGGAAACGAGACAGCCGTGGCCCGTTATTTGAAAGGGCTGTTTGACAATGCGGGGATTGATAATGAGATTATTGAGCCGGAAGCGGGACGGGGCAGCATTATTGCCCGCCTGGGAAGCGGCCCCAAAAAAATGCTTTATCTTTCCCACTCCGACGTGGTCGCCGCGGGGGACGATTGGGATTTCGACCCGTTCGGCGGTGAAATTAAGGACGGCGTGATCCGCGGGCGGGGTGCCCTGGATTGCAAAGACTTGATGGCTGCCCAGGTGGCGGCGGCGCTTCAGCTAGCCCGGGAAGGGGTGCCATTAAACGGAGAGCTTATTATCGCTGCCACCGCTGACGAGGAAACCGGCGGTGGTTTGGGAGCCAGGTATATTATGGAGCACTGCCCGGAAAAACTGCAAGCCGACTTTGCCATTAACGAAGGGGCGGAGCAGCCCATCTTTATCAATAATCAAATGATCTACTTTTTCCAGGTTGGTGAAAAAGGAACGGCCTGGTGCCAGCTGAAAGCAAAAGGGATTTCCTGCCACGGCTCTGTGCCCACGCTGGGGGACAATGCCGTGCTAAAACTGGCGCGGGCTTTAGCCGCGCTGGGCGATTATAAGCCGGAAATTAAACTCATTCCTGAAGTGGAAACCCTTATTACAGAGCTGGCCCGGGTCCGGGGTATCCCCTTTACCCCCGGGAAGGATGACATTGACGACCTTCTCAACCGGCTTGACCTGGATAAAGGGTTTACAGAAACCGTGCGGGCGATGACCAGGATGACGGTATCGCCTAATCGCATCCAGGGCGGTGTGAAAACAAACATTGTTCCTGACCGGTGCGAAGCGGAAGTGGATATTCGCATCCTTCCCGGGCAGGATCGCGACTATGTAGCCGCGGAGCTACGCAAGGTTATCGGTGATGAAATTGAAATTGAATTTACGGAATACCGGGATCCCACGTTTTCCACTTCCCGGGCGGAATGTTATAGCCTCATGGAAACGATAACCAGGGAGCTGGCCGGCCGGGAGGTACTCTGCCTGCCCCTAATATCTACCGGCTCTACCGATTCCAAGTATCTGCGCGGCGCCGGCATTCCGGCCTACGGGATTGGCCATATGGATGCCGCTTTTGATCAATCCGCCCGCACGACCATTCACGGGCGTAATGAAAGAATTGATCTGGCCAGCCTGCAACTAAAAACCAGGTTTTTAAAGGAACTGGCTAAAAGATACCTGGCTTAAAATTTCCATTTTAGGACAGCAGGATATTTAATATTGATGTTGAATCTATAATTCACGAAAACGGTAAAGGGGTGTCATAAAAGGCATCCCTTTAAGTTGTTGCCTATTTACGTTTTTTTAAGGCCGGTGAACAGATCATGACAGCAAGAGTTGGTATTCCGCGGGCCCTTTTCTATTATACATACTTTCCAATGTGGCAGGCCTTTTTGGAAAAGCTGGGAGTGGAAGTGGTTTTTTCCCGCCCTACCAATAAAGAAATCCTGGAGGCCGGGATTAGGGAAACAGTAAACGACGCTTGCATTCCCATTAAGCTTTTTCACGGCCATGTCCTGGATTTAAAAGACCGGGTTGATTATTTGTTGATTCCGCGGCTGGTCAGCCCCGGGGGATATATCACCTACTGCCCCAAATTCCTGGGGTTGCCGGATATGATCCGGTTTTCGGGGATGAAACTGCCGGCCTTAATTAGTCACCGCCTCAGCCTGCGCGGATTGCCGGGCGGCTTAAGCCGTTTTTTACGGGCCACTGCGCTCTCCCTGGGCATAAAAAATCCATTGGCCCAGCAGAAAGCCATTTCCCATGCTCTCAAGTGCCATAAACTTTACCACCGTTTGCTTCTGGAAGGGAAGCAGCCCCTGGAGGCCTCCACACTTATACAGAAAAAAGGACGGGCCGGCAGGAATGCTGCCCTGGTCACCGCGGCAGAAGCGGGCACCGGCATGCCCAGGGTGGCCCTGCTGGGCTACCCCTATACGATCTATGACTCCTTTGTCAGCGCTGATGTTTATCATAAATTGCAAAGCATGGGCGTGTCTGTAATCACCCCCGATCAGATTTCGCCGCAGGAACTGCGCCGGATGTCCCGGGTGCTACCGCAAAATTTATTTTGGTATTACAGCAACAGGGTGTGGTGGGCTGGCCTTTCCCTCCTTCAGCGTAAGGCGGTAGACGGAATGATCCATCTTACTGCCTTTGCCTGCGGCCCTGATGCCATGGTGGACAAACTGCTGGAACTGGAAGCGAAAAAAGCAAGGATGCCATTTCTCACCCTGACTATTGATGAACACACCGGCGAAGGCGGGGTGCAGACTCGCCTCGAGGCTTTTATCGATATGCTGCAGGCAAAAATAGAAAACAACCGGAACGGGGTGTAAAGATGGATCTGTACCTGGGCATTGATGTGGGCTCAGTAAGCACAAACCTGGTTATTATTGATGAAAAAAACGAGGTTATCGCTTATGAATATCTTCGCACCAGGGGACAGCCCATCAGGGCTGTACAGGAGGGGCTAAAAGCCATAGCGCAGAAAATTCCGCAGGGAGGATCCATCTGCGGGGTGGGCACCACCGGCAGTGCACGATATCTTACCGGCGTGATTGTTGGTGCTGATACCGTAAAAAATGAAATCACCGCCCATGCTGTTGCGGCAAGGCTGGTCAAGCCGGACGTCCAAACCGTGCTGGAACTGGGCGGCCAGGATTCAAAAATTATCTTGCTGCGGCATGGCGTAGTTACCGATTTTGCCATGAATACCATTTGTGCCGCCGGGACCGGTTCATTCCTGGATCACCAGGCGGCGCGCCTCGGCATACCCATTGAAGAATTCGGGGCCCTGGCCCTGCGAAGCCGCAGCCCTGTTCATATCGCCGGCCGCTGCTCTGTTTTTGCCGAATCGGATATGATTCATAAACAACAAGTCGGCCATCTTACGGAAGATATAATTGCCGGGCTTTGCGATGCCCTGGTTCGTAATTATATGAACAATGTGGGTAAGGGCAAAGAGATACTGCCTCCGGTAGTATTCCAGGGCGGCGTGGCCGCCAATATCGGCATTAAGGCAGCTTTTGAAAAAGCGCTTCAGCTCGAAATTTTTGTGCCGCCATACTATCATGTCATGGGAGCGCTGGGGGCGGCGCTTCTGTCACGGTCGGCGGTTAAAAAGAAAAAAACTACCAGTTTCCGCGGTTTCTCCACCAGCAATCTTGATTACAAGACCGGCAGCTTTGAATGCAAAGGATGTCCCAATATTTGTGAAATAATCACCATCTCGCTGCATGGCGAACTGCTGGCTCGCTGGGGCAGCCGCTGCGGCAAGTGGGATAATCTTGAGAGCAGCGCCAGCCCGGCGCAGGAGGTTAATGTATGAAAATCGGCTACGGGCATATGGGAACCCTGACCATGGTGGTGGAGATGATCCTGGAAGAACTGGGCCATGAGCCGGTAGTACCATTTCGTCCAACCCGGCAAACCCTGGCCCTTGGCGCCAAATATGCTCCCGAATTCGCCTGCATCCCTTTCAAGATCGTCCTCGGTACATACCTGGAAAGCCTGGCCCGCGGTGCCGATTGCTTTATCAGCGGCGGTGGATACGGGCCTTGCCGGGCTGGTTTGTATGGCGAATTGCACAGCCGGATCTTGCAAGATCTCGGTTATAATGCGGAATTAATTTTTCTCTTTCCTCCGTTGAAAAAAACTGTCGATTTTATGCGTAAATTGAGCCGCCTCAAGGGCCGGCATTCCTGGTTTTCCTTAGCCCGGATTATCAGTAAAGCCTGGGCCAAGCTTAATGCCCTGGATGAACTGGAGATGATGTCTCAGCGGCTGCGGCCCCTGGAGCTGACCCGTGGCCAGACCAGTAAAGCCTTTGAAAAAGGTTTGCAATACCTGCACCAGGCCAAAAACCGGGGTGAAATAGAGGAAGCCCGTGCGGCCGCTCTGGCTGAAATGAAAAAAATTGAAATAGATCCCACGGCCAAACCTTTAAAGATTGGCATTATTGGGGAAATATATGTCCAGCTTGAGCCCTTTGCTAATTTTTATGTCGAAGAAGCTTTAGGCCACCTGGGAGCGGAAGTCAGGCGGAGTATCTACCTGACCAGCTATACCCGCCACGATGTGCTCTCCACCAGGGGCGATATGAACAGCCGCTCCCTGGCTCAACCTTACCTGGCTCAGAAAGTTGGCGGGCACGGACAAAACAGCGTTGGCGACGTGATTCGTTTTGCCCAAATGGGTTACGACGGTGTTGTTCAACTTGCTCCTTTTTCTTGTATTCCCGAAATTGTGGCTAAAAGCCTGATGCCCTTTATCAGTAAAAAATTTGGGATACCTGTCCTAACCCTGTTTATTGACGAGCAAACCGGACCTACTGGCATTCAAACCAGGCTGGAAGCTTTTGTCGATTTGCTGGAGCAGCGGCGCCTGGCCTCCGGCAGGTATGATTTTCCGGGAAATATAATACAATAATCTAGAAATTATGCGACTTGCCTTCTAGAAATTAGCAGGATTTGGGTAAATTATGTCGAAAATTTCAGTAAAGAGCTAAGGAGGCGGTCGCCATGTCTATTGCCCTGGGACGCCGGATTAAGGCACTACGCAGGCTAAAGTTGATCACACAGCAGGAACTGGCCCGGCAGGTGAATATATCTGTAACCATGTTGAGCAACATTGAAAGGGGAGCCAAAAAACCTTCACCGCAATTACTGGAAGATATCGCGCAGTATTTAAATATTTCAGGTGAGGAACTATTTATCATATCCAGCGATCAGGAAAGCCCGGAACCGGGAGCACCAGAGCACGGCATTGGAGTATGAAACTGGGCGGGGTCACCGTGACCCCCAACCTGGTTCTCGCCCCCATGGCGGGAGTAACAAATCAGCCGTTTCGCCTTCTGGCCAAAGAGCAGGGCTGCGGACTGGTATGTTCCGAAATGGTTAGCGCTACCGCTTTATACCAAGGTTCAAAACGCACGGAAGCGCTTCTTTATTTTACAGATGAGGAACGTCCAATCAGTATTCAGCTTTTCGGCTCCAATCCGCAGGTTATGGCCTGGGCGGCGCAAAAGCTCGAGCAATACTCGCCAGACATTATTGATCTTAATCTTGGCTGTCCTACCCCAAAAGTTGTCCGTAACGGGGACGGCGGGGCGTTAATGCGGGAACCGGAACGTTGCAGCGCCATTTTTGAAGCAGTAGTTAAAGCGGTGCTCTGCCCCGTGACGGTCAAAATACGCAAAGGATGGGATGAAGGATCAGTAAATGCCCCGGAAATTGCCCGGCGGGCGGAATTTGCAGGGATTAGCGCCGTGACGGTGCACGGGCGCACTGTTAAACAGGGATACAGCGGCAAAGCTGACTGGGATCTAATCAAAAAAGTTAAAGAATCGGTTAGCATACCGGTTATCGGGAACGGGGATATAACATCACCCGAAGAGGCCTTGAGCAGGCTGGAATACAGCCAGTGCGACGGGATTATGATCGGCCGGGCCGCCCTGGGCAATCCCTGGGTTTTCGGACAGATCAGAAGCTGGCTGGAAGAAGGGCGCCGGCTTGCCCCTCCTTCGCCTGGTGCCCGGGTGGCCATGTGTGTCCGGCATATGAACCTGCTGAAAGGTTTAAAAGGAGATCACCTGGCGGCCCTGGAAATGCGCCGCCATGCTGCCTGGTATATTAAAGGCCTGCCCGGGGCGGCCGAAGTGCGGAAGCATCTGGTTGTGGCCAAAAGTTGCGCGGAAATGGCTGCATATCTGTTTGATTTTGCGCAAAAACTTGAAGCAAGCAGGAGTTGTTAATCCATTGTATTAATCCAGTCCTTTCCTGGTTAAAGGACGGAAGCAATAGTTGATCGAAGGCGTGAGCCTGGTTTAACCACAGGGAGATGAAGGAACCGGCCAGGCGAGGCCCGGGACTTGGCCTGGACAAACGTTGCTGCAGGAAGATTCTCTTACCTGCAGCACTTATATTTATGAAAGAAATTAAAAAGCGCTTATTGTTTTCCAAAGGTTAAAATGGTAAAATTGGTATGAACACATTTTTGTGCACAGGCAGGTATTTATGAAATTTGAGCAGATTTATCGCATCGGTGATAAATTAATCAGTTTTGAGCGGATAGAGCGTTTGCTGGCACGCATATTAAAGCTGCGCGCTCAAGGGTTCTCCCAGCAGGAGGTAGCCCGCCGCCTCTCTTTGGACCGCAGCTTTATCTCGCGGCTGGAATCGGCCGGGGAAATACGCAAAGGCAAACGGGTCGCCGTGGTCGGTTTCCCCATCGACAATACCGCGGAGCTGTCTCAAATCTGCCGTGAACTGGGGCTTGATTTTTATTTCATTTTAAATAACCGGGAGAGGTGGGAACTGGTCCGGGAAAAGCAGGCTCTTGATTTCTTTAACCAGGTGCTGGATATTGTGACCCGGTTGAGGAGCTATGACACTCTTGTTCTGTTGACCTCGGAGCACTGGTACAGCCTTGCTGAGGCCCTGTTGGATCTGCAAATTGTATATATCAACCTGGGGCCGACTCCCGTAGAGGAAGATCGCCGTGTTGACCCGCTGCAGTTTCGCCGAGTTTTGATGCAAGTGCTTGATAACGGGAAGGAGAGAGAAGAAATTGAAACACGTTGTGGGGATTAGTCTTGGCTCATCGTCGAGAGATCATGTGGTCACGATAAACCTGTTGGGTGAGGAATATAAAATTGAACGTCTGGGCACAGACGGCGATATGAAAGCAATGGTTGATAAGATTACCGAGCTGGACGGCAAAGTGGATGCTTTTGGTCTCGGAGGCATGGATCTCTATATTTATGCCGTCGATCGCCGTTATGAATTCAGGGATGCCCGGAGAATTGTCAAAGCGGCCCAAAAGACGCCTATTGTTGATGGTTCAGGCTTAAAAAATACTCTGGAGCGCAGGGCTATTGAGTATCTGGCCGAGCATACTGATCTTTTTGCCAGGCCGCGCAAGGCCCTGTTAATGAGCGCCATGGACCGCCTGGGTATGGCCCAGGCTCTGGAGCAGGCCGGCTGCATTATGACTTACGGTGACTTTTTCTTTACTTTAAATCTGCCCATACCTTTACACTCCCTCCACACGATAGCCGCGCTGGCGCGTATAATTGCTCCAGTTGTGTGCCAGCTTCCCTTTTCCCTGGTTTATCCCACCGGGAAAAAACAGACAGAAAATAAGCCCCGTTATTCTAAGTATTTTTTAGAAGCGGATATAATTGCCGGGGATTTTCATTTTATCAGGCGGTATATGCCTGCCGAGCTTCCCGGTAAAACAATTATAACCAACACCGTAACCCGGGAAGATATCAATATTTTGCAGAATAGCAAAGCAAAAACCCTCGTTACCACAACGCCGGAGATGGAGGGACGCTCCTTTGGCACCAATGTTATCGAAGCTCTGCTGGTGTGCATGGCCGGAAGCAATCGCGAACTTAAAGAAGAAGAATATAACCGGCTGCTGGATGAGCTTAACCTGGTCCCAAGAATTGTCGCGTTGAATTAACCATATAATATACAATCAACGCGATTTGAGGGGCTGTCAGTGGGCGGAAAATTTGCTTTGCTGGTTCATTCCCGGCCTGGAGCCGGTATTTCGCCACACCAGAATTTTGGTTCAAATTTGCTGGCGCGGCTGGCCGGCAACTTCAGTTTCCTTCATCCACCCGCGAAAATTTCCGAAACAATTAGGCTGACTTCTAATTATGGCAGCGCTGAAGGGCTGCTCTTGTCAGTCAACTTTTCACCCGCTCCCTTTAACCGCCTTGCGGACCGTTATATCACCAAAAGAGTAGCCAGTGCGGTCAGGCTGGCTGAAAAAAAGGGCGTTAATCTCATCGGCCTCGGCCTTCTTGATGAGACTGCGGCTGCCGCAGTAACAGCACTGGCCCGCATACTGAAACCAGCAGTAACGACCGGGCAGTGCTATATTATTGCGGCAGCCCTGGAAGGAAGCCAAAAAGTGCTGGAATGGATGGGCATTGCTCTCGAAGATGCGGAGGTGCTAATCCTCGGGGCTACGGGCCCCAGCGGCTCAGCCTGTGCCCGCCTGTTGGCCCGGGATGGGGTTAATTACATCACTCTGGTTGCCGATGATAAATATCGCCAGGAAACTCTGGCCCGCTTAATCTTTTATGAATACGGAGTCGCCTGTAAAGTCACTTCACAGCTAAACAGGTCGGCCCGGCGTGCCGATTTAATTATAAATACGGGTGACAGGTTTGGGCTTGCTCTCGATTTTACAGTATTAAAACCAGGCGCCGTAGTCTATGATCTTGCCGGAACATTTAAGTATAAAACTTCACCTCTTCCCCCTCGCAAAGATATTTTTATTATTGAAGGAAGCCTCATCGCAACCCCGGGCCAGTCCAGAATTAATACAGGACTGGACTTTCCGCCAGGTTTTGTGCCACCGGCGATGGTGGAAACAATGGTTTTGGCTCTTGAACGCCGCTTTGAAAGCTATTCCTTAAGCCGGGAATTGCGTGTGGAAAAAATAGACGAAATCTGGAAAATGGCGCAAAAGCATGGCTTTAAAACGGAAGGGTTTCTCATCAAGGGGCGCTGTATACGCCGGGATGAGTTTGCCGGAATCAAGGAATTTTTTAGCCAACCGGTCAACCGGGCCGGAGAAAGGAACGGCCGGCTGCTGTATAATCAGCAAATTTAAAGCTTTTCTTTTATGCTTGACATCGGGATTATTCACCTTTATAATTTATAGCAAAATTTGTTACAATTTCTAGGACTAAATCATATTTTTTTGGTAGTCGTACAAAGTGCCAGGCTGGCCTTGGCACTCTATTTATGATAAGATTCCAAGCAATGCATACACGACCCGTTTGGCACATATCCAATAAATATACTGTTCTGTTTGTATGTAATAATAACTAAGAGGGAGAATCAATATATGGCCGGTGAAGAAATTGTTTTAACCAGGGACGGTCTGGAAAAGATTGAAAAAGAACTAAACTTTTTAAAGTCGGTTAAGAGAAAAGATGTAGCGGCGCGGATTAAGCAAGCTATTTCCTATGGCGATATCACTGACAACTCGGAGTATGAAGACGCAAAAAACGAACAGGCCTTTGTAGAAGGTCGTATCGCCACCCTTGAAAAGATCCTGCGCCATGCCCGCATCCTGGAAAAATCTGAAAATGGTAATGGTTTTGTTACACTTGGTTCAACTGTTCGTTTAAAAGACCTGGAACTTGACCAGGATTACACTTATACCGTGGTCGGTACCGCCGAAGCAAACCCCAGTGAAAGTAAAATTTCCAATGAATCTCCGGTAGGCAAAGCTATTCTGGGGCTTTCGGTAGGAGATGAAGTTGAAGTTAAAGTCCCGGCAGGCGTATTGAAATACAGGATTGTTGAAATATCTTAGTAAAAGCCCCGGAGGTGCTCTGTTTTGGATCAGGAAAACCTGCATGAACTATTGCAAATCAGGCGACAAAAGCTGGAGCAGTTGAAAGAAAAAGGCATCGACCCTTATGCTCCCAAATATCGGGCCGACCATTATTCGAAAGATATTATCGAGCGCTTTGAAAGCCTGGAGGGGAAGGAAGTATCTATTGCCGGAAGGCTGGTAAGCATACGCGCTCACGGCAAAGCAACTTTTGCCCACCTGCAGGATTATAAGGGGCGTATCCAGATTTACCTGCGCTTTGACCAGTTGGGGGAAGAAAAATACTCTTTATTTAATTTGTGTGATCTGGGTGATTTCATCGGCTGCCGGGGTACTGTCTTCCGCACCCGCAAAGGCGAGGTGACGGTCAATGTTACCGATTATCGCTTCCTGGTTAAATCTTTGCGCCCGCTGCCGGAAAAATGGCACGGCTTGAAAGACGTGGAACTGCGTTATCGCCAGCGTTACCTTGATTTGATTGTTAACGATTCCGTGCGTCAAACTTTTATCAATCGCAGTAAAATTGTCCAGGGGATCAGAGATTACCTGAATGCGCAGGGTTTTTTAGAGATGGAAACGCCGGTGCTGCAGACTATCGCCGGCGGCGCACTGGCCCGTCCTTTTGTTACGCACCACAATGCCCTGGATATGACCCTCTACCTGCGCATTGCTACTGAGCTTCATTTAAAGCGTTTGCTGGTGGGCGGCCTGGACAAGGTCTATGAAATTGGCCGCGTCTTCCGCAATGAAGGCATTTCGACAAAACACAACCCCGAATTTACTTCGGTGGAAATTTATCAAAGCTATGCCGACTATAATGATATGATGGAGTTAACCGAAAATATGATCTACCAGGTTGCCCTGCAGGTGCTGGGGACAGGCCGGGTAACCTATCAGGGAGAGACTATTGACCTTACTCCGCCATGGCCGCGTGAAACCATGGTTGATCTAGTCCGCAAGTACACCGGGGTAGATTTCCGCGAGATTCCTGATACTCCTGCAGCCTACCGGGCAGCCGAAAAGGCCGGACTGAAACTGGATGAAGGCCTTACCTGGGGTGAAATCCTCAATGAATTCTTCGAGGCCTTCTGTGAAGAACAACTGCGGCAGCCCATCTTTGTTAAGGACTATCCCATCGAAGTGTCTCCGCTGGCCAAAAAGATAGAAAGCGACCCGCGTTTTACATATCGTTTCGAGGGATTCATCGTCGGGTATGAAGTTGCCAACGCCTTTACCGAGCTAAATGATCCGCTTGACCAAAAAGAGCGTTTTCTGCAGCAGCTTTCTAAACGTGAAGCCGGTGATGAAGAAGCCCATGTTATGGACGAAGATTTTGTTCTAGCTTTGGAGCATGGGATGCCGCCGGCCGGGGGTTTGGGTATCGGCATAGACCGTCTGGTTATGCTGCTTACAGATAATGTTTCGATTCGCGATGTCATCTTATTCCCGACACTCAGGCCACGCCAGGGCGACGTATAGTTGTTAGTGAGTTGCTTTGTTCAATGGTACTTCTCTAAGCCGGGTTTATAACTTTCAGGCTAAGCGCATATTATAATTATAATAGTTTTGTGTTGTAACGTTTTAACGGCAGATTTATCTAAAAAAATGTGTCGTAAAAAGCCAAAAAAGTGTTTGACAAACCCGAATTCCCATGTTAGTATATAAAAGTCGTGCTTAACCCGAAAGGGTTTCGCGGCAAAGGTGTTCTTTGAAAACTGAACAGGGTAAGGTGAAGTGAGCGGTCTTCGTGAGTGACTTTGAAGGAAGCTTGCGGGGAGAGAAAGGATTTACTTGAAAGTTTAACAAGGTGTAAACTGGAGAGTTTGATCCTGGCTCAGGACGAACGCTGGCGGCGTGCCTAACACATGCAAGTCGAGCGGACTAGAGGTCAGAAGTCAGAGGTTGGAGTGCCGGAGGAGTGGAAGGAAAT
>JAKPEE010000032.1 GCA_029552125.1 Bacillota bacterium
ATTTTCCGATGATCACAGTAATTATCGCTGGAATGGCGACATAGCCGAAATAATCGTTTATAACACCGCGCTTTCCGCTGATGACATACAAAAAATAAATAAGTACTTATCTCAAAAATACGGTATTGCCCTTTCTTAAAGGGGGTAGCCTTTTTGTTCAAAGGAACATTATATGAAGTAGTTGAGGGGAGGGGGTAGAAGCATGCCAACCTGGTTAGACATCTCGCAAATCGAAAAAACAGCGGACTGGGTAGCCGAAGACGCCAAAAACATTGGCGGCGGAAATATGGTTATCATCCGGGACCATGACGGCGATTTTGTCCCGTTTCAGATTGTAGAGGCCGATTTTGCCGCCCACGGTACGATGCTCCGCCAGGCCCGCTGCAACCACCTCTATTACGAGCTTGGCGATGGGCCGATTCGGAACTACAACCTGATTAATGCCATTCCCAGTACCGCAATCGCCGCGGCCCTGGACGGCACCAGGTGGCAGGTAGGCAATATTGATGATTCCCTGCTCGCCTTAACTAAAGACTTCCAGGCCGTCTACCTTAATCCGCTCGAAATGCTGCGGCTGATTGAGCGCGAATATGATGCCCGGCTGAAATTCCGGGTTACTGTAGGTGATACCGGCATTACCGGGTACTATGTAGACTTACTTGAAATTGACAACGAATTCAAAGGCCAGCGCTTCGAGTTCGGTTGGAACCTGCACGGAATCGACATCAAGGTTGACAGCAGCCGGATTAAAACCGCGTTAGTCGGCATCGGCATGGGCGATGAAATTGATCTTGAAACTGGGGAACCGCTGCCGCTTACATTTAAGGACGTGGAGTGGAGTATTGCTAACGGCGATCCGGCTAACAAGCCCCTGGGCCAGGACTGGGTGGGCGATGAGGCGGCCCGGCAGCAGCATGGTATATATGACCCGGTAAGTGGAGAGATGTTGCACCGTTTCGGCAAATACGAAAGTCAAGCCGAAACGCCGGAAGGTTTATTATGGGCCACGTGGCAACAACTCCAGCGGTATCATGTCAGGCCGATGGTCAACGTTGAGGCGCAGGTTGCGGATCTGGAGCAAGTTAAAGTAGTGGATATTGAAAGCGGCGAGTTGACCCAGCTGGAGCACGAAAAGATCCGCCTGGGCAACGTCTGCTACATCAAGGCCGAGCACAAAGGTTTAATCGCCGCGGTCGACGCGAAAATATACCGGATTGAGCGGTACTTGAAGCGGGAAGAATCGGGGCAGACGCGGGTATTGTTCGGCGATCCGATCATGCTGGGCAGTGACTATGTCCGGGAGCTGGAGGGCAAGGTTGATTGGAAGGATAAGCGGCGGCGCAAGCTGGACCGGGGCCGGGGTGGACAGACGGTGACGGTGGCGAGCGAGGATACGAGCAAGGTGCCCTGGTACGCCGGGGTCATTATAAGGGCTGGAGAAACTGTTAATGAACGTTGGGCGGAGATCATGGATCTGGTCCCCAACAACGGTGGGCAGGTGCTCTTCCTCGAGGGCACCTATATCATCGATGATGCCCTGGAGGTGACGAGGGACAACGTCCACATCTCCGGCCAGGGCGAGGGCACGGTGTTTAAGATCGCTGAAGGTTTCGGCTACTTCGATGCCTTCTCCTTCACCGACAGGACGGGTGTGTCCGTGAGTGACCTGGTCATCGACGGCAACCGCGATGTCAGCATGAGGGTGTCGAGCGGGATTAGCCTTACACGGTGTAAGAGCTTCCGTGTGACCCGTGTCGTTATGAGACGCCTCAGGCGGTCCGCTGTAGAGGTCCGGGACTCGAGTGACGGTGTCATCGATACCTGCACCTGTCTGGGCAACGGCGGCGCAGGCATAAGGATATCGAAATCAGAGACGGGCCCTAGAGAGATCACCATAAGGAGCAACTACTGCGCCGAGAACTACGACGAGGGGATCGAGATCAACGACGCAACCGAGGTGGTGGTGGACTCGAATCAGTGCATAGGCAACGAACCCGGTGGAATAATGCTGATCGATTCCAGCAACTGCAGTATCCTGGGAAATACTTGTAAAAGCTCAATAGGGCTTCCTGGGGCGAGCGGGATCGCGCTCCTACGATCGAGCAACAACTCCGTCACGGGTAATACATGCAACGATAACATAGACCAGGGCTATGGCATCTATATATTTGACGGTAACAATAACACAATCTCTGGTAATAGCTGTTGCAATAATGGTAGTGTTGACCCGCTGGTGGGGAGTGGTATAGGAGTACATGGCAATAATAACACTATAGTGGGAAACGTCTGCAACAACAATGCCATCATAGGGATCGAAGTCGGCTATCTATATAACTCCGTCCAGAGTAACAAATGTTACGGCAACAGGTATGGCATCGCGGTTACCGGTGCGGGGGTAGGCACGCTGGTTACAAACAATGATTTATATGGTAACACAGCCGGGGGAATTTGGGACTCTGGCACCGGCACCAGGACTACGGCTGAGAACAGGACGTGATGTAAAATGAAACACATTTTATATCTTTTTCTTACCGCGTTATGCGCGGTTTTTTTATTTTCCTCGATCTCCGGCGCCCGGATCGGTTTTGGCCGGAGCATGGAACCCTATATATGCACTGGCGATATAGTCATCCTGCGCCCTGCTGAGACCTACGAAGTCGGCGACGTCATAGCCTTCCGCCGGGGGTGGCTGGGGCTGAGGACAGTCGGTCACCGCATTGTCGGCTATCACTACCGGGGCGGCTACTACACAAAGGGTGACAACTGCAAATATGCTGATCCGTGGGTAGTGCGGGAGGAGGATATAATCGGCAAGGAGGTGCGGGTGATCCGATGGATTCCAAGAAACTAAAAATTTGCACAATAGACGGAACAGCTTACTATGCTCGCTGGAAAGTGGGCGAAGAATATGCTTATACCGAAAAAGAGCGGGACTGGCTGATTGAACGGCTGCAGAAAGAAGGGAAAGAGACCACCGTTGAAGAGCTGCCCGAACCACCGGGGTTTTGGGTTACGCGAGACGCGCAGGGCAACCCGTTAAAATACGCATCCCGCACCGAAGCCATGCGGCACATTGAACAGCATGAGCTGCCCGAGAGCATGACAATGCCGATGATGCAGCAACAATTGGCCGAACAGGAGCAATGGATCGCCGCTGCTCTCACCGTGGCCCAGGAGGCCAGGGGTCGGGCCGAGGCGCTGGAAAACAAGCTAAATGATGCAGAATCAAAAAATACTGAGCCGGGCGATCCAGGAAAAAATTAAATAAACATGACATTTTTTTGTTTTTAAATTGTCGAGGAAAGGCGGCGATAACATTGCCTGGAGCTGAAATAGCGCAGTACGGAGTGGCAGTGTTTGCGGTGGCTGGAATCATCTATATAGTTGCCCTGACGCTCAAGCAGCGCAGCAACAAAAGCCTGGCCGAGGTCATCGAAAACAACACCAAGGCGATAGAGAGCCTTACAGTATTGCTGCAGGTTACAATGGCCCGGCAGGAGGCAAAGATTGAGGAAGTGCTGGGTTGGGTGAAAAGAGGCGGGAAGGGGGGATAAGGTTTTCAGTTTAACGCTCCAT
>JAKPEE010000048.1 GCA_029552125.1 Bacillota bacterium
CCCTGCTCTACAAGGCGATTAGCTGTTCCCTGCAGGTGGGCTTCCATACAAACTGTCCGGGCATGCATTTCTGTATAGGTCCGCATATTCCACATCTTGCCAGAACGGTCTTTGAACCCGGTTACGCCCCGCTCTGCAAGCTGCTCTCTAAACCTTCGGGCAGTCTGCTGCCAGGTGTCATATCCTACTACTGCGCCCCGCGCATTCTCAGGCGCAAGCTCCCGGTATATGTCGTTCACCTGCCGGCCTATAACCTGAACCACGTCCTCAAATCTCTGATAAGCATTCTCGGCCAGCACCTGTGCCGCCTGCTGATGGATGGCGCCGAAGCCAGCTTTGACGGCAACCCCCGCATCTTCCAGCATGGCGTCGGCGCCGTAAAGCCCCTGCGAATAAACACGCGGAATGGCCTCCGTGCACCAAGTCCGATTGCCCTCTCGCAGCTGCTGCAAGATGGCCTCAATGTTTCGCTTCATTTGGGCCAGGTATTCTGTCTTATTTGCCCGTAGCAGCGCACGGTTCAGGCGGTCTAAGATTTCCCGCTCCGCCTGCTCGTAAAAGCGGATGAGCCGCCGGACTTCGGCATCGCTAAATTGAATTACTTTGCTTTCGCTGCGAGCCGGCATTATTCTTCACCGCCCGCACCCTCGCCGCCTTCGCCCTCTATCCCTGGCAGCGTGATAGGTGGCAGTTCCGCCACCGCTCCCTGCCCTGCCCGTTCGCTCTTTATTCTGTCGATTTCTTCTTGCAGCGCCTCGCCTTCAAGCCCGTATAACCGCCTGAGTGAGCTTTCCAGGCTGGTCAGTCCTGCTGTGTATCTCTGCACTTCGTTCTGTGTGAGTTCCTGCTCGTCATCCGGCAGGCCGTCCTTCCAATCAATGTGGATGTCCTCCAGCACCACGGCCCCGGCCATGCCCTGGGCCTTTTCCAGCAGCGAAGCCAGCCATAAAACCTCTTTCAATGCCGGGTCAAACCTCATTCTAATCCGGTTCACTTTTGCCAGCGGCGCCATCATCAGCCGGCGCAATGCTGTGCCGCTCTCCGCCAGTCCGGCCTTGAGCTGGCCAAAGGCTGCAGCTGATGTTTCGCTCAAAATATATAGCTGCTCCATGAGCAGGTCGATCTGCCGAAACGCTGCCTCAAGTTGACCGTCCCATGTTACATACCCCGGGGGCTGCTCGCCCTGGCCAACGGGAAAGTATTTACCACCGCCCCTATACCCCCACTGCCCCGTTGTCGGATCGTGCTCCAGCGCCGTGTCCGGGCCGTACATATTCGGGTCCGCATGCTTGTCTAAAATCCTGCTTATCTGCGCTATCCTAACTTCCAGCTCCTGGATAATGCTGTCCAGGTCTGAATAATCGTCAAGGCCGGTTACCCTATCGGTGGTCAAGACGTTATTTACCGGCACGACAAGAAATTCATCAACGCCGGTCTCAGTTTCAGCTTCTTCTATCGCCGGTCCGATAATACCGTTCTCGATCGGGTATTTCGCCGAAATAATCCTGCCCCGCTCGTGTATCTCGGTCTGCAGGTATTCCTTTGTGACGGTCTTGCCCCGCTCCTGGGTGTCTTCCTCATACGTCCAGGCCAGCACATGAGCCTGGATCTCTTTAATATTGTCCGGCTTCACCACGGGAAACCATATTGCCGGTTGCTGGCCTTCGATTATAGCCCTGCCGTCATAGCGGACCTTGAATATCCCGGTCCCATATCTGCTGACGTCCAGGACCACCTCATAAGCAACATTAAAAAGGCCGTTGTCTTCTATAATCCGTTCAACTGCCTCTTGTTCCTGGCTGTCCTGGTCTCCGGCCGTAATTCGCGGCGGTTCACCCAGTAGCAAATCGGCAAACAGGAGCGTCAATCGTTTGTGCCAGTTCAATACCATTTCAAGTGTCGCTTGCTGGTCCTCACGGAGCAGCCTTATCCAGTCTTTATATACCAGCTCGTGTTTCCCCTCGAACAACAGCCTATTTTGAGCATATCTTTCTAGCCGCTCTGCCTCTGTCGGCGGCGGCCAGGGTTTGCCGGGAGCAAGAAAATCTAAACTTATGAGCAAAAATTTCACCACCTTAAGCTTACCAGCCGGGGGGCTTGTCTACCGGGCCAATGTTTATTCTCCTAGCAATAACAATTCCGGCATATGAAGTCACATCTACCTGGTCGTCATGCTCCCCGTTCGGGAACACTAAAAGCTCGTTTTCGTATTCTTCAAGCCACGGGGCATTTCTTAGGAAATAGACTGTGCCGGCTTCCATCCTGGCCATAACAGGCAAGGCCCGCGTTTCTTTATCCGTCTCTGCCTTCAAGTCTATAACAGGCAGCCCTTTTCTCCTGAGTGTCTGGAACAGTGTTAGCCCCATGCTCTTTGTCTCCACGCCCTGCAGCTTTGGCCGCCAGCGCTGGTAACCCTGCTCGAAAAGCTTCGGCTGGTCCGGCCCCTCAAGCCGCATCCGGATAACGTCCCGCAGCAGCAGGTCCTTGTGCGGTGTAACCAGCCATGTCGCCAGCACAAAATAGTCAGCGCTGGTCTTGGTTGACGCTGCTGGGTCGCAGGTCTGGAAACACCAGCACTGATTGAGCGGGAAGCGCTTTATTTCTTCTTCTTCGCCTGGCCGGTGCAGCAACACAAAATCGTCTTCAATCTCAAAGTAACGGAACCACGCCCGCTTGAACTTGTTGCCCGCCGCCGGCGCAGGCTTCTGCTGGTAAAGTGCTGACCACAGGTAGCTGCCCAGGGCGATTTGAGTAGCCCGCAGTTCCGTTAACGGATACCGCGCCGGCCAGAGCGGCTCACCGGGCTGCCGGCCAAGAATATCATTTTCCTTGGCGATCGCCGGCAATTCGATGATCTCCCACTGCTCGCCGTCCTCTTCCGTCATCGCAGTTTCAAGCTCGCCGGCAAGGTCCTTCTCATGCCAGCGCGTCATAACAAGCACTATTGAACCGCCCGGCGCCAGTCTTGTCCGGAGCGTTGACTTGTACCAGTTGAAAACCTTTTCCCGGACTGTCTCACTGGCCGATTCTTCGTAATTTTTGAATGGATCGTCAATGATAGCCACGTGAGCACCGCGGCCAGTAATCGGCCCGCCCACGCCGGCGGCCACAAGCCCGCCCCGATGGCCTTGGATTCCCCAACGTCCAACGGCGCCGCTGTCGTCTGCCAATTCAAGGCCCCACAGCTTCGGCCCCCACTCCCGGAACGTGTTCCGGGCAATGCGCGAGAAATCGTAAGCCAGGTCCGCTGCGTAAGAGCTGATGATAATTTCTTTATCCGGGTTGCGGCCCAAAAACCAGGCCGGAAACTTCTTTGAAACAACCTCCGATTTTCCATGCCGCGGTGGCATAAAAACCATTAATCGAGGCAATTCGCCCCGCTCAACAGCTTCCAGCTTTCCGCACAATAACAGCAAGTGCCTGGCCGGTTGCCATGCACCCCGGCCATCGTATTCAATAAACCAGGCCAGGTTATTCCTCGCGTCTTCCTCCCAAATTCGGATTAACTGCTCTCCTGAAAAGGTTTCGGGCAAGATCTCTTGCTTCTGGGTCCTCGATGATTCGCTGCGTAATGTCATACTCATACCTTTGCGTCACCTGCCCCTCCAGGGCCTGGCGATTGGTGGGCCGGCCCAAAAGCAGCTGGTGCTTTTCCACACCCTGAGCCATTACACCCACGAGAGCCCGCAGCCATGCGGCTTTAGATTCTTCATTGCCCGGACCCGCCCGAATCACTTCTTCAGATTCAGCCAACGCCAACTGAACTATGCGCAGTATATCATCAGCCACCCTCTTGGCCTTATCAGCTACATACTCCCGCACTTCAGCCTTGGCTTCTTCAGCAGCTTGTTGAGCTATTTGCTGAATTTTTTTAGACGGTCCGTTCGGGTTCGGTTCGGTTCGCCCGTTCAGCTCGGTTCGCTGTTCACTTCTCCACCGCTTTATTGTACCTTCTGGAATGCCGGTTTGAATTGATGCCTCAGCAATAGTGGCGGCTTCAGCGATAGCAAGAGCCTTAAACTTTTGTTCTTTAGACCATTTAACTTTTCCATTTTGATGTTTTGCTGCCACCAGGCTCACTCCATAAATATTGCTTCTTTTTAACACGCGGGACGCCTCTGCCGCGGCCGCCGCAAACCACAAGCAAAGGCGCCCCTATCGTAGAAAGGAGGTTTTTGCCGGCCAAAAAAATAAATTTCATTGCCCACGGCCGGCAGCGGGCAAACTTACATAAAACTCTGCGCATAAACCATAAACTTGCATAAAAATACCCGCCCACTTTACAGTAAAGTGACAGGTAGCTATTGTAATTTTACACTGCCTTCCTTAATCTTGTCAACTCCCCAAATATTACTTATTCTAACTTGTACCGCTCTGTAATCAGCTTTTTCTTTATATTTTTCTGTCTTTTCTTTCCCGCACGCCTGCTTCCACCGCCACGCTTACTAATGCTCCGTTTATACGCCTGCTCATCGCGCCACAACGTCGTGATCCCATACTCCGGATCACTCGGCCCCGGCCACCACTCACCGCCGCAGTCCGGGCACTTGTAAAATCCGTGCTGCTCGTTAAACTTAAGCGGCACATCGCACCAAAAACATTCGAGGGTAATCTGGTTTTTTGTCTGGCTCATATATCTGCACCGCCTTTCCTTAAACTAAACTTGTCCTTCATTAAGTCCGCCCATTGCCCGCTTCCCTATTCCCGTATTTCCATTAATGGAAATTTATGGTGTGACGCTGTGACGCTATGTGACGCGTCACATATATATAGGCGTATATGAATTTTTTTTTAAGTAAAAAAACCTCGGAAATGACGCCACAATGCGTCACGCGTCACACTTATTTAATATGGATCATCCTCGTCAAACATGGCATTTTCCCCGCCGTTAAAGGCTTTTTCGCCATCACCTCCATTTTCCCGATGCTCGGAAAAACTATTTTCTTTATTTTTTTCGTTAAGATCATCATTAAAAAATTCATTTTCCACATTAATAGTTTCTTGCTCCTCGCACCCTTTAGACAGCAAACCAATTCCCAGGAAATATCTGGAATTACGATTTCTTTTGTGTTCAATTCCCCGCCGCTCCAGCTCCGCTTTAAATTCGCGCCGGTTGATTGGGTATTTTTCTCCGTTGCTTTCGCACCAGCCCAAATACTCCTTCCAT
>JAKPEE010000054.1 GCA_029552125.1 Bacillota bacterium
CCTGGCGGGCCGGCGCATCAACGACGGCATGGGCAAGTTCATCGCCGAGCAGACCATCAAGCACATGATCGCCGCTGGCAGCTACATCAAGGGCGCCAAGGTGAACGTGCTGGGCCTGACCTTCAAGGAAGACTGCGGCGACCTGCGCAACAGCAAGGTGGTCGACATCATCCGTGAGCTGCAGAGCTACGGTGTGCAGGTGCACGTGACCGACGCGCAGGCCGAAGCCGACGAGGCGATGCACGAATACGGCGTCGAGCTGGTGCCGTTCGACGCGCTGCCATGTGCCGATGCGGTCGAAAATGATGGCCAGTTCGTTCATCAGGGCGATGTTCAGGTCGCGCTGGGTGTTTTCGATGACCTTGGCGGCCTCGGCGACCTTGATGCTGGAAGCTTTGAACACGCCGGCAGTGATGATATCCCCGTACACACGGGCCACCAGATCCAGAGTGGCGGGCGTGTCACCGGAAACGACCTTGACGATCTTGGTGACGGTACGTTCCTTGTCTCCCGGATTGATCCGCTCCGGCGAGTAGCCGATTTTAAAATCAACGCCGCATTTCAACCCCGATTTTTCCTCCAGGATGGGCACGCAGATTTCTTCGGTAACCCCGGGATAGACCGTAGATTCATAAACTACCACGGAGCCCCTGGTTAAATTTTCCCCCAGGATGCGGCTGGCTGACTCCACCGGCTCTAAATCAGGTTTATGATCAGCGGTAACAGGCGTGGGCACAGCCACTATATGAAACCTGGCTTCTCTAAGTTTTCGCGGGTCTGAAGTAAATTCCACGGTGGTATTCCTGATCGCTTCATCGCCAACTTCCCTGGTAACGTCAATGCCTTTCTTATACAGCTCAATCTTAGCCTGGCTTCTGTTAAAACCGATGACCCTGGCTTTCCTGGCAAAGGCCACGGCAATGGGCAAACCGACATACCCTAAGCCGATCACGGAAAGCTTTACTTCCTTGTTTTTAATTTGTTCCAGTAAATTCTTCAAAGATATCTCCCTCGAAGCTTATTTTTCATCCCGGTTAGCCTTGTTTCACCATCAATCCCTGGCGAACAAATCCCTGGTATAGACCTTGTCAAGCACATCTTTGAGCTCTTCAGTGAGCCGATTGGCCACAATAACATCGCTAATCCGTTTAAACTCTTCTAAATCTTTAATCACTCTGGAATTATAGAAACTTTCCTGGTTTAGAGCAGGCTCGTAAACCACTACTTCAATGCCCTTGGCTTTAATGCGCTTCATCACTCCCTGGATAGCCGACTGCCGGAAATTATCTGAATCCTTTTTCATGGTGAGCCTGTAGATGCCTACCACCTGCGGCCGCTTCGCCAGGATCATATCGGCGATATGATCTTTCCGGGTGCGGTTGGCCTCGACGATGGCCCCGATAATATTGTTGGGCACATCGGCATAGTTGGCCAAAAGCTGCTTGGTGTCCTTGGGCAGGCAGTAGCCGCCGTAACCGAAGGAAGGATTGTTGTAATGGTTGCCGATACGGGGATCCAGGCATACCCCTTCGATGATTTGCCGCGTGTCCAGGCCCCTGATTTCCGCGTATGTATCGAGCTCATTAAAAAAGGCTACCCGCATGGCCAGGTAAGAGTTGGCAAAAAGCTTAATCGCCTCCGCTTCGGTGGGGCTGGTAAATAATACCGGTACATCTTTCTTAATCGCACCCTCGACCAGCAGATCAGCGAACCGGCGGGCCCGCTCGGACTGCTCGCCTACGATAATGCGGGAGGGGTATAAGTTATCATACAAAGCCTTGCCTTCCCGTAAAAATTCCGGGGAAAAGATAATTCGATCCGCATTAAACTCTTTCTTTATTCTTTCGGTATACCCCACCGGCACGGTGGACTTAATGACAATCACCGCCCTGGGGTTGATGGAGAGGGCTTCGCCGATCACCATTTCCACGCTGCTGGTGTCAAAATAGTTTTTCACCGGATCATAGTCTGTGGGCGTAGCAACCACGATAAACTCGGCATCTTTATAGCATTCAGCCCGGTCGGTAGTAACCGTTAAATTAAGCTCTTTAGTTTTTAGATAATGCTCAATTTCCGCATCTTTAATCGGCGAAATTTTGCGCTTAAGCATATCCACCTTTTGCGGCGTGGTGGTCAATGCCGTCACTTCATGGTGCTGCGCCAGCAGCACCGCTATAGACAATCCCACATAGCCGATTCCTGCCACAGCAATTTTCATCTGCTTACTCCTTTTTATGTAATGTCTTAAGAATATTAGGTTTACCCAAATTATTTTACAAAAAAAAAGAGCCATATTTCAATGGATTATTTTTCATATGCCGCCTGCCGCTAATCTTTCACATAATAATTCTTTTCAAAGCGCCAGGCATCCCGGCACATATCCACCAGCCCCCGTTTAGCCTTCCAGCCCAGCTCCCGCTCTGCCTTCGAGACATCGGCATAGCACTCGGCAATATCCCCCGGCCGCCGCGCCACGATTTCATAGGGCACCTTGATCCCGTTTGCCTCTTCAAAGGCATGCACCAATTGCAGTACGCTTGTGCCCCGGCCGGTGCCCAGGTTATAGATCTGAACGCCTTTGGCCGGCTTATTTAGGGCCGCTACGTGCCCTTCGGCCAGGTCGACTACATGGATATAATCGCGGACACCGGTCCCGTCTACGGTGGGATAATCGTTGCCGAAGATGCGAAGCCGGGCCAGCTTTCCTGCGGCCACCCGGGTGATGTAGGGCATAAGGTTGTTGGGGATTCCGGTAGGCGCCTCGCCGATCAAGCCGCTGGGGTGAGCCCCCACCGGATTGAAGTAGCGCAGCAGCATCACCGACCAGTCCGGGTTTGCTTCCACCAGGTCCATCAGAATCCGTTCGCTCATGGCCTTGGTGTGGCCGTACGGGCTGGCCGGGGGAAGCAAGGCCATGGTCTCGACGAAGGGCACCTTATTTGCACCGTATACCGTGGCCGATGAACTAAAGACAAAGCGCTTCACACCATGTTTCAAACAGGCCTGCGCCAGGACCATGGTGCTGACAAGGTTGTTATAATAGTAAAGCAGAGGTTTTTCCACGGATTCGGCCACCGCCTTGAAGCCGGCAAAATGAATAACGCCGTTAAAGGAATGCTTAGCCATCACAGCGTTAACCGCTTCTGCATCGGTGACATCGATTTGATAAAAAGTCACTTTCTTTCCGGTAATCGTGGCGACCCGATCTAAAACTTCGGCCTTGCTGTTGCATAGATTATCCGCGACAACAACTTCGTGGCCCGCTTCGAGCAAAGCCACGCAAGTATGGGAGCCGATAAAACCGGCGCCGCCGGGGACTAATATAACCATAACTTCCTCCCCGCTGCCCTTTTCCCCACCCGGGCGGATAGGGTTCGCTTGAAAACTAATTCGACAAACCTTTACAATGCCCTGCCATTACCGGGAAAAAAACCCCTGCTTACGGCTGGCTGCAGTTTGCTTAAGCCAAAAACAACGCTGCTTTCCAGTATAATATGAACCAATCACCCGGACTGCCTCAGCCGGACAGCAGCCAGTCGCCCAGGGAAGTGATCTCGTGGGTTCGCGCGGCGGCGGCGCGGGACTGGGCGTCGCCGCGCAGCAGCCGCCACAAGACCGCGCCGTGCCTTTGCAGCAGGCCCGCCAGGCGCAGGGGATAGTAGAACAGGTAGACGCGCCAGCGGTCGGCCGGCCTGGTATACATGAGGGCGATCTCCTCGCGCGAGAGGAGAAGGCGGTCGCGGATATGCTTTAACTTGCCGCCCGGTCCCTTGTACATCCATAGGCGAGCCGCAGGCAGTGTCGTTTTAACACCGCCCCTGTCCAGGCTGGCGGCCATTAACTGCCGGCGGACAAGATCAAGATAGCGGTTATCGAAGCCAGCCGGGCGCAGCGCCTCCAGGGTATCCGCGGCGACAGGGCTCCCCAAAAGATCGCGGGTCAAAGACAGCAGCACATACACCGCCCGCAGGATACCCCACTGGCGGGCGCGGGCGGCCAGCTCCCGCCAGTCCAGGGCCGCTTCGTAGCGCCGCAGCACCGCGCCAAGATCAAACAGGTCACGCAAAGTGATCTCGTTTATATGCTTGGCCGCGTGCAGGCACAGGTGCAGCAGCAGGTCTTCGGGAGAGAGCACCCAGGCTTGCTCCGGTCCCAGCTTCACCGGCCGGGCCCTGCGCCACAACCCGCCCTCATCAACGCGGCACGGATAGAGGGAGGTAATCAGGGCCCAGTGAATCTCTACCATGAGGCCGCTTGGCCGCAGCCGGTAGCCAAAATGATGGCTATGCCTGCTGTAAACCCGAACCCGTTCTCCCGGCTCGGCACCCAGCCGCAGCAGTTCCCGGTCGGCCCGCAGAAGGTCTTCCTTTTTCACCAGCAGGTCGGCGTCGCCCATGCCGCGCAGGGCGATATTCTCGTAGACATGCTCGGCCAGGTGGGCCCCTTTCAAGAGGATTGCGGCGATGCCCTGGCGATTAAAGGTCGCCACCACCCCGGCGAGCTCCCGGTAAAGGCGCATATTACGGGCGGCGGTACTATAATAGGCACGCTGCAAAGACGACCATACCGGCTCCGGAATGTTCAGGACAGGGCATAAAGGTTTGAGCGTGTAAAACAGCAACGGCTCAACACCGTGCCGCAGTGCCGCCCCCCGCACGGCTGCCCATTCCTCCCGGCCAAAGCATTTAAGCCGGTCTACCTTTTCCTCTGCCGGCTCCTGTTTCAGACAGGCCAGCAGCAGTTCCATTGCATCAATCATTTCCATCTCTCCCCAAGGCAGCCGCCGGCCGCCCGCGTCTCCTACCGGTAATACTGGGCCTGCAGCCCGTACATCCGGGCATAGCGGCCGCCCCGTTTAAGCAGCTCAGCATGGCTTCCCTGTTCAATGATCCGGCCGCCCTCAAGGACGCAGATCCGGTCGGCCATACCCACCGTGGAGAAGCGATGGCTGATCAACAGGGCCGCACGGCCGCGGAGCAGTTCCCGGAAAGACTGAAAAAGCTCATATTCCGCCCGCACACTCATGGCGCTGGTGGGCTCGTCCAGGATAATTAACTGCGCCTCGCGCAGGAAAGCCCGGGCCAGGGCGATCTTCTGCCATTCACCGATGCTTATCTCCATGCCCCGGTCAAAACGCTTGCCCAGAATGGTTTCATAGCCCTGCGGCAGCCGGCTAATCACCTCTTCCGCCCCGGCCTGGCGCGACGCCCGGATGATCCGCCCGTCGGCGGGATCGAGCAGGACATCGCCGATCCAGATATTTTCCCGGGCGGTAAGGGGGTACTGGACAAAATCTTGAAAGATCATCGTAATTTCACGGCGCAAGGCCCGGGGGTCGAACTGCCTGAAATCTATGCCATCCATGGTAATCCGCCCGCCATCGGGATCATAGAGCCGGCAAAGCAGCTTGGCCAGGGTGGTTTTGCCGGCACCGTTGTCGCCAACCAGGGCCACCACCTCGCCGGGACGGAGGTGCAGATTTACACCGCACAGAACATCCCTATCTGACCCGGGGTAGCGAAAAGTCACATTTTGCAACTCTATCCCTGCGCGCATGGGCCGGGGTACCGCCGCGGCATGCCGCGGTGCAGCCACGCGAGGTTTCAAATCAAGAAAATCGTAGAAATGCTTCAGGAAAAGGCTGTCCTCGTAAAGGCCGGCCAACCCGGCCATCAGGCCCTGCAAAGCGGTTTGCGCCCGCTGAAAGGCCTGGTGGTACATGACCATGTCGCCCAGGGTCATGGTCCCCGCGATGACCCGCCAGGCCACAAAGGCAAGCAGGCCATAGAGAGCCGCCACGGTGCCGGCCTGGGCGAGCAGTTCAAATCGGGATCGTGTTTTGGCCAGGGCCAGCCGCTCCCGGCGAATGAGCTCACGCAAATCCAGGTGCCGCCGGCGGAAAAGCTCTCCCAGGTCAAATAGCCGCACCTCTTTGGCGTGAAAAATATCGGTTAGCATACGATGATAGTCAAAAGCCCTTCGTTCGGTTTCGGTGCGGCGGGCATACCAGGTGTAAAGGCGCTGCGCGTGGCGTATTTTCACCAGAACACCCGGCAGGACGGCGGCAAAGAGCACCGCGGCCACGCCCCAGTGCAGATAGAGCAAAAGGCCGCCTAAGGCCAGCAGGGAGACGCTGTTTTGCACCAGTTGAGTCAGCTCCCGGACGATCTTGGTCGGGCGAAAGGGGGCCTCCTGCTGGGCGCGGTAGAAGGTATCATGATAGCGGGAATCTTCGTAATAGGCCAGGTCCACCGCCGCCGATTGGCGGTGGAGGACATCGGTAATATGATCGGTCACCAGGAGACTCTGGTGCTCCTGGACAAGGTCACCGGCTGCCCGGCAGGCGGCGGCCAGGAGGGTCGCCGCCGCGGTGAGCGCCACCAGGAGAAACACTTCCCGCAGGGCGGCGTCTTTAGGCACGGCGTTGATCCCTGTGGTAACGGCGTCCACCGTCAGCTTAATCAGGTAGAGGGTTGCCAGCGGCAGCAGCGCCTGCAGCACCATAAGTGCCAGGCCGGCCGCGGTCCACCAGCGGGCGCTTTCCCAGACGAATTCCAGGGCGCGGCGCAACGGCAGTGCGCCCCGCATTTTCCGCCAGATTCCCATCTTCATAACTGGCTTCATTTCTCTGCCACGGTGCGAATAATTTTCGCCCTTTCATGGGCCACTGCGCAGAAATAGGGGGTGGCGCCGTCCATCTTACCCGTCTCCAGGTGGGCATGGGCCGGGCACCACATGCATAAGTCCAGCAAAGCGCACTTACGGCAGGTGTCAAGAAACTCCTGGCGACGCGAACGCAGATCCCGCACCTGCGGCACAAAATCATACCAGGCTTCGGCCAGGGTCCCTGATTTCAGATCAAAGGTAGTGCCCTCAGCCCAGAGGGAGGAGCAGAGGCGAAAACGGCCATCGTAACTTACGCTGAAGCTGCCGGTGCCCGCGCCGCAGTGGAACAGGTGATCACATCCTAAATGCGTGTACTGTTCGTTAATCAAGATATCGCAATATTTACGCAAAGCATTCAGGCGCGATGGATCAGCCGCTTCGAGAGCGGCAATCTGCTCCGGGGTTAGCCGTTCAGCGCGAATTTCTTCGTTGCGGGCCGGGTCACCGTCAAAGCGCAGGTGCAACTGCGGGTCATAACGGTAGAAGTCCTTGGTATAGGCGCGGCAAAAATCGGCTATGGCTTCATGTTCATGGAAGTTTGATTGAAGGACCATGGACTTCAAGCGCACGCGCACACCGCTTTCCCGGAGCTTCTCCAGCCCGTCCATGAACCGCTCGAACGAACCCGGCCGGCGCGTCACCGCCTCGTAAGTTTCCCTGGTAACGCCATAAGCGGTTACTTCAATATCCCGGGGCGGGTACTGTTGCCAAAGCTGAATATGTTTTTCACCGATCAGCGTGGCGTTGGTAAAAACAGAAACCAGCAGCCCCAGTCGCTTCAGTCCGAGGTAAATGTCTTCAAAATCGCCACGCAGAAGCGGTTCGCCGCCGGTGAGCAGGCACCACATTGCCCCCATCTCCACGGCCTGGCGGGCAATACCTAAAATTTCAGGCGCCGCCAGTTCCCGGGACTGCGCTTTGCGGTCCCCCGCGGGAAGATTGATATAGCAATGACGGCAATTCAAATTGCATCGTGCGGTTATCTCCAGGTCAAAAGACAGGGGGATGCGCTTGCCCTTAATTCTCTCCCATAGTGGAAACTGCTGAATTATTTTCTCTTTCGGTAAGTTAAAAGTTTGAGTCATCGGGCTGCCTCAATTTTTTTTTGCATGACAATGCGCCGCCTGCCGGTCCGCTTCTTTTCCGCCTCCAGTACTGGTTCGAGGGCAGGTAAGACGGCACGAACAAATCCCAGTTTTTGATAAAGCCTGATCGCCGGCCTGTTGTCCTCGTTTACCAGCAGCAAAAGCTCGGCGGCACCTCGCTTCTGCGCTTCTTCGATAACACGTTTTGTCAACTTTTCGCCGGCGCCCAGGCCCCGGTAAGGCGGCCATACTTGAAGCGAAAAAAGCCAGTAACCGGGCCAATGGCGGTGATCTTTATGCTGCCTGACGAGTTGCACAAAACCGATTACCTTGCTACCCCGCCTGGCTACCCAGTAAAACACTTCTGCGCCGGGTGATGGGATTGGGAAGGGGCTGAACAGATGAAAACGGCGCTGGATTAGCGCCCGATCATTTTCTCCAGCGGGCACGACGGTTATCGAGCGCGCCAGGTACCGGCCCAGCAAGCGGTATAAGGGCAGCGCCTGCAGGCACCGCAAAATAAAGCCGGCGGCACGCCGGGGGAAATACCATATTTGTTTAATAAAAAACAGACCCGGACCACGGTTAAGGAGCGCAATTAACTTACGTTCAGCACCCAGGCCCAGGCGCACTTCCCGCCCCCCCCGCTCGATGCGGATTACCCGGCCGATAATCTGATCACCCGTAACTTCACCATCTGCCCTGGGGCAATTATCCCCTTGCAGCAACCAGCCATGGGCGTTTTTCTTAATCACGCGATGAATCACCAGCCTGCCTGTAACGGGATGAGTGCAGGCAACGACCTCGCCAATGCGCGGCAACCGCCCGTTAAGCGGCGCGATGGTCACCACATCATTGTTCCGGATAAAGGGGTACATGCTGCTGCCGCGCACCATGGTTCTCAGAGGAACGCCACGTTCATGCACGCCGCGTAAAAGCTCTAGCTGGCCTGAGTTGGAAAGATACAACACCCCACCGGGGGTAGTATAGTGGGGCACATCTCCCGCTAAACCTTCCAGGGAACCTTTTACAGGATGGGTGCCATCTCCTTTTTCCATGCCGGTGCCGCCCCCATCTCCCTGCTACTCAGCTTGCACAATCTTTGACTGCAAGCATGCCCCGCCGCACCAGTTCAGCAGCGAAACCCAGCACATCCCTGTTAATATCACCTTCAGGTGCGGAATATTCTCCGGCCAGTTCTTCGGCTACCTGGCCCAGGGTCCGTTTTCCATCAAGTTTAGACCAGATTTCTCTGCCGATGTCATTTAAAGTATAAAGTTCATCGTCAGCATCGCCAACGCCAGCCGTCAAAGGGACAATGATTATTTCGCCTTCGATCTCGCGGGCCACCACGTTATCGGAGGGAAAACAAATCGAGTTTAAGGTTACCTGGCTTTTCAACTAACCCCACCCCATACAAAATGTACAGCAGTAAACAATCAGGCTTTAGGAAGCTCCAAGTTCATAACAGGCCCACCACCTGGGAGATCCACTGATCCAATCATAACCTGAGCATAATGGTGCTTCGGGCCCATATTCATCAATAATCTGGCCGATGCTTACCTTGCATACAGTTAACACGGATTCCTCAGGTTTGCTGCGCACAAGCACAATTAACTCCGGCTTATGCCACACTTTCTTTGTTTTTTCCATCTGTTAAACACCCCCGCTTATTTAATTTATATAACCATTTCTTATTTTCAAAAACATGGGCATTAAGCCAATAACATATTTATTTTGTAAATTTTATGCTTCATCAGCAGGTCTTTGTCAAATCTTTTACAGGCCCAAATTTATGAATAAAAGCTTTTAATCGGGCTTGCCAAACTTCAGGGGGCAGTTCCCATGACTTTTCTCCTGCGAACAGAAGATTCAGGAAATTTGCCTTTTTATGGGCCACCTGGCACAGGTAATTAACCGGGGTATCAAGATCTCCGTGCTCTCCCCACGATTTGCCAGGACATTGATCACAAAGCCCTTTTAAAAAACAGACGGCGCAGCGCTGCAGATAAGCAGGATTACCGGACCGCATCTGGCGCACTAGCGGGAAGAATTCGGTCAATGCATATTCAAGAGGTAACAGATCTGTTTCAGGATTCCTTTTCCGGTGCAATGCTTGATCAAGCGGATATACCGTGTCCGGATGGCGCAAGAGCATACACATCTGCGCGTTGCCGTAAGCATCGACGCAGGGGCTAAAACCGGCGCCGCAGTGGAATATTTTATCCCCGGAAGGGCGCATAAATCTGCCCGCAAACTCACGTATAACTTCAATATATTTTTCGGGTCCCCCCCTGGTCAACATGGCCAGAGTCTCGTCAGGGGAAAGACGCAGGCGCCTGATTAGACAATTCTTAGCCTCATCATCCCGCCTGGCCCGCAGGTCGAAATTCATGGCATATCCAGGCTGGCGTTCCATATACGGCAGCGTTGCGGCGAAAGCTTCAAATTCCGGCAGTTCATCCCGGTTTTGCGGCAGCAGGCTTTGCTTGACCACGAATGGAACACGGTATTCCTGCAGTAAAGCGATCCCTTGCCGGAACTGGTCAAAAGCGCCGGGCACCGCGGCCACTGCGTCATAAGAAGCCGCGCGCATCCCGTAAACACTTACTTCAACCGGTTCACCCGGCGGAATACGGGCAAAAAGGCGCGCCAGCTCCGGGTTGATCAAACGGGCATTGGTAAAGAGCACTACTTTTAAACCGAGGCGGCGCGCATAGAGGTAAATTTCGGTAAAGTCTTCGCGCAAGAGCGGTTCACCGCCGGTAAAGCGCACCAAGAGGCAGCCCAGGTCCGCAGCCTGCTTCAAAATAGACTGAACAAAGGCCGTATCCATTTCGGCGGCTTTAAGCCGCCTATCATCCTCGGGCTGATTGATATAGCAGTGGATACAGCGGTTGTTGCAGCGCTCGGTTAGCTCAATATCCAGCCGGCCGAGGAGCGAGGCCAACGGCCTGTCCAACCGCTTGACCTGGCGGACAAAACTGCTCACCGGACCAGCCGCTCCAGCTCTGAAACAATGGCTCCCGATTTGTCAAAGAACATCGTATAAGATGGTACCTCTTTTATAAGCTGTTCGAGTAAATCAAGTTCCTTAATCCACCACTCCGCAGTCACCATCGGCCTGACCAGAGTTGCCAGGAGCTTATTCCATATCAGTTTGCGATCGATAAGCGGGGCAATTTTATTGTCTAAAGCCTGTTCCAAAAAGAAGATAGCCTGGAGCGGAGCTGAAGAAGGCGATACATCAGTGGTGGTACCATGGCTCCAGGTGCCGTGTACGCGCCAGCCATCGGGCCATCTTCTAACCACAATGCGGTCATCACATAAAATTTCAACGGGCAGCATTCTCGCTCGGCGGTCGCTTTTTAAAAGCTCCATTGCAGTTGACTTTCCGGCGTCAGAGTGACCGACAAAAGCCAGGCTTTTATTTTTAACGATCACCCCCGCGGCATGCAATAACACCGCCTGGCGGTCAGCCAAAAGAGGGCCCAGCCAAATCTGATCAGTGGGAAACAGAGATAAAGATCGCCAAACATTTTTTAATATATTTTCTTTTTCTTTTGACGAATTGTAGATAATAGCGCGGCGGTAATCATTACTAAAGATAGCTACCTTATAGAAAGCTTCACCAAACTCCGGCGGCATAATACCGATATAAATCCAGGAATCATTTTTCCGGTAAATAGCCCACGGGGGCTTGCGGTAAAGCTCCCGGCCAAGATCTATCCCTTCCAGGGCGGGTATTTCAAAATAATGGCGAAAGGTGACGTTGTCTTCCCCGGGGCCATCAACGGAAAAAGCCAGCAGTGCATCTTTGAATCTAATGCGGCTAAAATCCAGCTCACTTTCCACGCAAACGGTAATACCGGCGATCTGGAAAAAGCGGCGGTACATTTTTTGGCTATCCGGAAAATCGTGTAGTTGATCACTTATAGCAGTTAAGGGGGCCGGATGCCGGGCCATTTGCGAAAAACCCTCCGTACTTTTATTCCGCAAAGCAAAAGCCGACCATCCACAAGGTCGGTTAGGCTAGCGGCTCCGCGTTCGCCAAGCCTCCAGATATGGCGAACGCTTCTTTGCCCCCTGTATCAAAATCTTAGCCATACCTTATAATAGAGATTAAGTAAAGTAATTGTCCTAGTGTTATTTTAATACATATTTTCTACATTTATTTTTTTTCCCCTGCAAACAATTATAGTTATTCCGTAAAATTTTGCGCAAATAGTTTTTTTGAAGGATTCAACAAATACCAGGCGAATTATTAATGAGAGGGGTGTTTTTTTATTGGAAGGCGAACTGGATCTCTATAAATTATGGCAAAGCATCGTTAAACGGTGGTATTTATTTTTGTTGATACCCCTATTCATGGCGGCGGCCAGTTACGTTTACTGCGTCAACATGGTCGTACCCCTTTACCGGGCTTCAACTACCCTTTTAATAAAGCAACAGCAGCCAGCCTCCCAGATGATCCTGTACCAGGATGTCATGCTCAGCCGCCAGTTGGCCCAAACATACGGGGAGATAGCCCGCAGCGCCACTGTCCTGGAAAAAGTGGCCGCCAACCTGGAGCTACCCTACGGCTCCAGCGTGCTGCGGGGCCAGGTCAGCGTCGCCCCTGTGCGGGACACTGAGATCATTAATATTAGCGCCGTCAATCCTGATCCTGAACTGGCCCGTGATATTGCCAACGAGGTGGCCCGGGTCTTTATGAAGGAGATAGTGAACATCTACAAGGTCGAGAATGTCAGTATCATCGATCGGGCTGTCACACCCCCGGCCCCGTTCAGCCCCCAGGTTCAAAGAAGCGTATCCGTTGCCTTTATGATTGGCCTGGTGATAGCCGGAGGTCTAACTTTCCTGATCGAATTCCTGGACAAAACCATCAAGACACCCGAAGATATCCAGGAGCGCCTGCAACTCCCCGTTCTCGGAATAATCCCTTACATCGATAAAAAATAGTCAACAGGCCACCCGTTTTGCCTGCGTCTAGAGCAGCTTTTTCATAGGGACAGTTCTCCACATCTTAATTCAACCACTTTAATTCTATTCAATCTTTGGTAAGCCTTTTCTATTTCTCCACACGAACGCTCAATCAAGCCTTTTATAATGGGTGGCTGTTTTCCCCCCCCCGTGCGCTGAAGCCAACGTAACAATTTACAGCATCGTCGAAACCAGCACAGCTCGATAGACAAATTCTCACATTGGTTGCAATCAGTCTTTAGGACGCAGTACTACTGCTATTATTCTGTTCTTAACAATAGCTAAAAATCTATGAATCCTTAACTGAAGCCTGCGTGTAAATACAAGAAATTTTACACTTCCCAATCGGCACGCATAATTAAGGCCTTTCTTTTTAAATGCTCTAGAAAATTTATTGCGATTTGGTTTCATCTTGATTGAATCATGAAGTGCGCGATTCCTTAAAGCAGTATTTAAATCAGCCTTTGACAAAACAAAACCTTCTAGATTTTTTAGCAGTTCATATCCCTTTTTAGTATTAATAATTCCAATCGAAACACCATTGTTATTATAAAACTTGCTCGTTTTTTTTAGACTATGATAATCTCCTAATGTAATATCTGCTACCCTTGCATTACCTTTAAATTTACAAAAATTACATGATGGTCTTTTAAAAAATTGAAATGCTATACCATAGCAGGTATCAGCAAATTTTTCTAAATACTCTGCCCCATTTGCAAATAATGCCCTTATGTAAGGAGGTTTCCAGCCTTCTTTTTTATAACGAAGGGAAAAATAAATGATGTCCGAATTATACCTGCTTCTTAAAATTTCACAGAACTCTTTTTGCACTTTAGAAGATGTCGGTCCATGGCAGATCAAATCACAAGTGTAAAGATTTTCATACTCCTTAGACAAAAAAACTTTCATCGCAGCCACTTCACAAGGTAAACCAATGAATAATACTATTTTCCCTTGGTTTAACTTGTGCAATACTTCTTTATAAATTTTGCTTTTATTTGCCTGTATATATTTTGAAGTCTTGAACTTTTCTAAATCCGTAAATGTTGTAGCTAAAGAAAAAAATGCACTTGTGAAATCTTCTGAATACTCAACTCCACACACTACACCATTCTTTTTAATTATCCTCTCTGATATTGCTGAAGCAAGTCCGCCAGAAGCAGATAACTTTAGTTTGTTATTATCAGAAAAAAATCCTGAATAGGCTTCAAGATTATGAGTTTTTTGGATAGGCGCATTTCTTACAGGGCAAAGATTCAGGCATTTATCGCACTCTATGCATTTACCTTTATCAAGAATTTCTGGATACAAAAAACCTTCATCATCAGGTTTCATTTTGATTATTCTTGCCGGGCATATGTTTGAACAAAGTTCACAGCCACAACATTCTATTTTATTGATTACCAGCATTATGCTTCCCCCATATTACTGTTTAAAGCGCCTATTAAAAAAGCATAAGACTGTTTTCTTAATTCGTCTAGCTTTTTCTGGACTGTACCATAATCAATTGGTAATCCTACCTTATTCGTAATATCTATATTTTTTGTTATCAATCGATCTGCTAACTTTAACTTTGCCAATATGTTGTCTATCCTTGTATTTCTCGACATTGGATTATTGCTTTTTGTTCTATAAAAGGCAAAGAATTGTTTTTCATTTATTACGGAAAAAGCAATTCCATGAAATGAATCAGTGCATATATAATCGGCAAATCGCACTAAATTTACAAACTCCTCGGGGCCTGTTTTCGGTAACCGAAAAGTTGACCGGATCGGGACTCGAAAAGTTGACCACCTACGGTACAACCCTGGGGTATCACCTACCCCCCTAGGGGGGTAGGTGATACCAAAATTTACTAATCCTTGTCCTCATCCTTTTT
>JAKPEE010000059.1 GCA_029552125.1 Bacillota bacterium
GAAGAACTGCTGAAGAAGCTCGATATCGTGGTAGCTTCCATTCATTCCGGCTTTAAGAAAAATGTTACCGAAAGAATTATCGCCGCTCTGAAGCACCCGTTGGTCAATATCATCGGTCACCCAACCGGCAGGTTAATTTCAGGGCGGGAGGGCTATGATGTCGATGTGGATAAAATAATTGAGGCAGCAGCCAAGTACGGGAAGATCCTGGAGCTTAATGCCTATTATGACCGGTTAGACCTGGATGAATTTAATTTAAAAAAAGCTAAGGAGAAGAGAGTCCTGATTTCAATTGGCACCGATACTCACTATGCGCACGGATTTGGCATGATGCGCTATGGTCTGGGGATTGCCCGCCGGGCCTGGCTGACGAAGAAGGACATCATCAACACCCTGCCGCTCAGCAAGCTTTTGTCCCGCTTATAAAATGGGGACACAATCTATATTTCCTATTTTTTTAGCTGATTGTTCTTAGTGATCATGGCCATCTAACGAGATAAATAGATGAACCCCTTTGCCTGGCAAAAGGACTTAGCGTTATACTTTCACTTGTCCTCAAAAAAAATAGGAAATATAGATTGTGTCCCCTGTTTTCCAGTTGATAAACTGACGCCATTGTTATAAAAATGAAGACGGTGTGATTGCATGTCAATAACTAAAAAAAACTATCATCCCTTAAGGTCAGGCTTGTCCGGGCGAGCCGTATTATCTTTCATCTTGTTACCAATTTTCGCCTCGCCGATTCTCCAGGGCTGCAGCCAGAGCAGCTATGATCCCATCGCCGGCCTCAATAAATATAATATCGTCTGGACTTCTCCCAGCCCTAATACCTGGGGGACAATGCCGGCCGGAAACGGGGATATCAGTCTTAACGTCTGGGTAGAGGAAAGCGGCGACCTCCTTTTTTATATTGGCAAGACTGATTCCTGGGATGATAACTGCCGCCTGCTTAAACTCGGCCGGGTAAGGGTGCATCTCAATCCCAATCCACTCCTTCAATCAAAAGCCTTGATCCAGACTCTCCGCTTGAGCCAAGCCACCATCGAGATTCAAGCTGGCGAGGCAGAAGGTAAAGTCGTGATAAGGGTTTGGGCCGATGCCAATTATCCGGTAGCCTATGTCGCCATCGACGGAAAAAGGCCGGTTGAAGCTACGGCTTCGATTGAGCTGTGGCGAACCGAACAGTATGAACTCCCATCCATTGAAGTCAGCGATGTCCACTTCGATCACGATGTGCCGGGAAATCAGCACTTTCCAACGGTGGTCGAGCCCGACACAGTTCTTAGCAGTTTCAGCGGACTCTCCGGCCTCAGCGATCGCATCGGCTGGTATCATCATAATATAAAGTCCGTAGGACCGGCTCTATGCGCCAAACTCCAGAATATGGAGGGATTCGAGCAGCCTGATCCGATTCTGCAGCGGACTTTTGGCGCTGTTATCACCGCCGCCGGAAAGGCTGCCGAACGGTTGGATGACCTGAATCTGCGCTCTCCTTCGGCGAGGTCTCACCTTTTTAGTATTTATGTCCTGACTCAGCACCCGTCAACACCGGCAGCCTGGCTCATGGCGACGCAAGAACTCATCGCCTCGACGGAAAAAATCCCTTTCGCCACAAGGCTCAG
The DNA here is from genome assembly GCA_029552125.1 of Bacillota bacterium. GTDB lineage: Bacteria > Bacillota > Dethiobacteria > DTU022 > DTU022 > JAKPEE01. The sequence continues at coordinate 1,623 of JAKPEE010000059.1, forward strand.
CCGCCACCGTGCGTGGTGGGAGGCATTCTGGCGACGGAGCTGGATTGACGTCCATTCTCACCCGGCGAGCGGCAGCCCGGATCGTGATGATGATACTTATATATTGAGCCGGGCCTATGTCCTGCAGCGGTTTATCAATGCCTGCGCCGGGCGGGGCCAGTATCCAATCAAATTCAACGGGTCAATTTTCACCGTTCCCAATCCAGGCAGTCCGGGTGATGCCGATTACCGCCGCTGGGGACCTGGCTACTGGTGGCAGAACACCCGCTTGCCCTATATCAGCATGTGCACTTCCGGTGATTTCGACCTGCTCGAGCCGCTTTACCGTATGTATACCGGTGATGTTTTGAAGATGGCTCGCTACCGCACCCGGCATTATTTCGGTCACAACGGGGCTTATTTCAATGAGTGCGTCTATTTCTGGGGAGCAGCTTTCAATGAGTCTTATGGCTGGACTCCCCGTGAGAAAAGGACAGTCGTCGAGAATGAAAGCCGCTGGCACCGCTGGGAATGGCAGGGTGGAATTGAGCTTCTTTATATGATGCTGGATGACTATGAGCATACCCTGAATGACAAGCTGCTAAAAGAACAGTTGCTGCCGCTGGCCCATGACATTCTGACTTTCTATGACCTCCATTATAAAGTGGATGAAAAAGGGAAAATTGTCATGGAACCAGCCCAGAGTCTCGAGACCTGGTGGGACTGCCGCAATCCCATGCCGGAAATAGCCGGAATCCTGGCCGTGACTGAACGGCTGCTGGCACTGGCCGGCGACAGAGTCGGCGCTGAAGAGATGGCTCTGTGGCAGCGAATGCACGACAAAATGCCGGAGCTGCCGGTGCGGGAAGTTGACGGGGTAAGAATGCTGGCCGCAGCCGAGCGTTTTGCCAGCAAGAATAACATTGAAAATCCAGAACTTTATGCGGTCTTTCCCTACCGGCGGATCACTCTTGGCAGGCCAGGAATCGAGCTGGGCATTGAAGCCCTAAACCATCGTGAGGATAGAGGAAATTCAGGCTGGCGGCAGGATGATATTTTCATGGCCTATTTAGGACTGACCGAAGAGGCACGTCAATCAATTCTCGGGCGGGCCAAAAGCTGGCATAAGGAGTCGCGGTTTCCAGCTTTCTGGGGGCCGAATTTCGACTGGATTCCAGACCAGGATCACGGCGGAGTCTTACTCAAAACTCTTCAGGCGATGTTGATCCAAACCGACGGCAAAAAGATTTTTCTGCTTCCGGCCTGGCCTTCCGATTGGGATGTG
>JAKPEE010000085.1 GCA_029552125.1 Bacillota bacterium
CCGCTTCAACTACATGAACCCGGTTAATCCGCGCGCCGCGCAGCTTACCGCGCTGACACGGGACGGACTGTTCAGGATTAGGGACGGAAAAATAGCGGGGGCGGTAAAAAACATGCGCTTTACCGAAAGCATGCTCCATGCTCTTAACAACGTCGAAGCTGTTTCCAGGGAGCGGTATAGGACCGGGTTTTTCAATTTCGGTTGCTACTATGTGCCCGCGCTGAAAATAAACGATTTTCATTTTACCGGCAAATCCGGTTAAGAAGCTTGAACCCGGATTTATTCCCGGCGATGCCGCGGGGCATTTGACGGCGCTTGTCACAAACACGATGTCTGACGCAGTTCTATCACCAACCTTATTCAAGGGGAACTGCCAGGGCATCTTCTTTAAATCCTTTTTTCCTCTGGTAGCAAATAATCTGGATAACAGCGGCGAGAACCTGGGAGGCGGCGATGGCGTACCAGATGCCGGGGGCTTCCATCTTCAGGTAAAAAGCTAAAAACCAGGCCAGCGGCACCCTCAGGGTCATCCATGATAGAAAGGATGCGATAAAGGGTATTCTGGTTTCTCCGGCTACGTAAAAGGCCCGCGAGAGGATCATCCCCGTGGCATGAAGGGGTTCCACCACGGCCAGGGTGCGGACCAGGGGGACACCGGTGGCAATAACCAGGGGATCGTCTACAAAAAAGCCGATGAGCGAAGGAGCAAAGATAAAGATGTTCAGCGATAGAAATCCGATAATTAAGGCTCCGAAACCGGCGCAGGACCAGCCGCTCCTGTGGGCCCGCTGCAGGTTTGCACTTCCCAGGTTGACGCCGACCAGCGTTGAGGCAGCCCGGCCTACGGCCGCCGCGGGGAAAAAGGCATACTGGAAAATGAGCAGCCCTACGGAGTAGGCCGAAACGGAATAGGAGGCTCCGGCGGTCCGGGCTACCAGGCCCAGGATCAGGGAATTGGCGACCGCCTGGATCACCTGCTGCAGGGCGGCCGGAGCGCCGATGTGCAGGATCCCTTTCAT